>JAIRZO010000017.1 GCA_031267195.1 Holosporaceae bacterium
GGTACGACCGCCGGTGGTTACGATCATGGGACACGTAGACCATGGGAAAACATCTCTGCTGGACGCTTTACGCAAAACGGATGTGGCTGTTCATGAAATCGGTAGCATCACCCAGGGCATTGGTGCTTATCAAGTAACCATGAAAGATGGCCGGAATATCACGTTCATTGATACTCCAGGACATGCGGCCTTTACGGAAATGAGATCGCGTGGAGCAAATGTAACGGACATTGTGGTGCTGGTAGTCGCTGCCGATGACAGCATAAAGGATCAAACCATTGAAGCCATTAACCATGCGAAGGCGGCAGATGTTCCAATTATAGTGGCGATAAATAAGGTCGATAAAAATGACGCTAAACCAGACGATGTCCGCAAAGATTTGCTCAGTCACGACGTTGTAGTTGAGTCTTTCGGTGGAGACGTAATGGACATCGAGATTTCAGCGAAAACTGGGTTCAATCTTGAAAAATTGGAAGAATCCATTCTGCTGCTAGCGGAGATATTGGACCTAAAAGCCAATCCCAACAGATCGGCGGAGGGCATCGTGATAGAATCGAAAATGGAAAAGGGCTATGGTCTGGTAGCAACCGTTTTGATCGAAAAAGGTACGTTGGAAATCGGAGATATCTTTGTTTCAGGTAGTGTTTTTGGTCGTGTTAGAGCCATTAGAAATGATCGCATGGAGGATTTGCTACGGCTCACCCCCGGAATGCCGGGGGAAATCGCGGGTTTCAGCGGCAGCACTATTCCAGGAAACGATTTTGTGGTCGTTAAGGATGAAGCCAGGGCTCGTGAAATTGCCAGCTATAGAGACCGTAAAAAGAGGGAATTGTCCTGGGTTGTTTCTTCCCACACAACATTTTCTCAGATGTTCTCCAAATTTGAAGCAGACGAGAAGTGCAATGCCATTTCGGTAATTGTAAAAGCTGATGTGCAGGGGTCGTCGGAAGCCATTTGCAGTAGCCTTAGTCAGTTAGCAACGGATGAAGTAGCCGTAAAAGTTCTACATGCCGGAATTGGAGAGATTTCCGAAAGCGATGTCGCCCTTGCTCGCGCTTCAAATGCCATGATTATTGGGTTCAATGTAAGGTCAAATATACAGGCACGGAATCAAATTGCTCGGGATAAAATTGTGGTAAAATACTACTCAATTATATATGATCTGACCAATGATATGAAATCCATCTTGTCTGGGTTGTTGATTCCTGATATTGAGGAAAATATTATTGGATCAGCAGAAATAAGAAAGATTTTTGAGGCATCAAAAATTGGAAAAATTGCTGGCTGCATGGTGTTGAATGGAATTATAAGGCGCGGCGCAAAAACAAGGCTTATTCGGGACGGAGTTGTTGTCTATACAGGAGAGATTAAGTCAGTTCGCCGGCAAAAGGACGACGTAAAGGAAGTAAAAGAGGGATTTGAATGTGGTTTATCCCTTGAAAATTACCAAGATGTTCATGAAGGTGATGTTGTGGAATGTTTCGAATTGAAGGAAGTAGCTCGTCAACTATAGAGGTTTTATGCAGATTAACAGAAAAAACACAAGACAGTCCCGTGTGGCTGCGGAAATAAAGAGGATCATATCCGAATTCCTGTTGCACAATTCAATCGTTGATGATTGTGCGGTCGATCCATCGATGATCTCTATAACTGACGTGCTGGTGAGTCCATGTCTGCAGCATGTGAAGGTGTTTGCGATGTCTCTGGCTGAGGTTAGTGGTCCAAATGCAGAAATTGGTGAAGTAGTTTCTTCGGATGACTGCGTTTCTTTTTTGGAAAGGCATGTGGCAAAAATTCGATATCATGTTGGATCTGCTGTGCGTCTAAAATACATTCCGAGTTTCAAATTTTTTGTTGATAACAACCTAAAGCATGCGGAAAAAGTTGAACAGCTGCTAAAACGAATATCGCTTGTATCCTAGGCTTCTAATCGCTTGTGTTTTTTGGAGCGCTGGACAATATGGCCTCCCATCAAGCAACCCAGCAGTCGGTTGTTCCGGAGAATTTTGCATCGAGAAGTATCGACTTTTCCTTTTATCCGAATAGCGGGTCCCATTTCCAGACGTGTCAGCGACGTCGGCAAAATTAGATCCTTCTGCAATTCCACCTGCGTTGCAGTAATTTTCAGATTTGATAAATCCAACACACCATTTATATGTACGCCGGCGGCGATGGACAAATTTAACAAAGAAGGAGGCAGGATAAGATCATCCAATTGCGCTTCGTTTTCAATTTCGTTTATGGTAGATTCCCCGCAGCTTGCTGCGGGGTTGTTTATTATTTATAGGGCAATCCCTACGTAAAAGAGCGTATCGAAGCAGCACAAAAAGATTCTGTGATTTCCACTTTAAAAACCGCATTCAGTCAATATGGAAAGAATATCAAAAAAATAAATGTACTTAGCCACGCTGGAGAGGATGAAACTAGATTTTTCTTCGAAGAGGTATGTGCAAATATTTGGAACCGGAACGACGATGATGCACGTGGGATTCAGAATTGGTTACATTATCAGTCCAAACAAGGTACCACAACATCATCACCAATGTTGATTTTTTATGTCGGACACACTCATTCTCGTGCTGAGGATAAGCGAACATCTCTATGTCTGGAACAAACATAGCATCCGGCAACAAATATCGGCACAATTTGTGCGTTCAGATCCATATGGAGGTTTTTCATTTTCTTAGGTCATAACGTCCCAGCGGAGTCGGGAGCTTGTCGGATGTGAGCAGGCTCAACGGCTGTTAATAATTCTTAACCTAAAATTCACCAATTTCATCGGAACCAAGTCCGTCTATACTCATTCAAGATGAGACTCCGGACTTGGAAGGCTGTAATTGCCGTGAATTTTCGCCTTCGAAATCCAGCTTCTTATTTTGAATGAGTATATATTAGGGACTGTTCACAAACCACTCAATATTTTATTGAATTTTGAGTTTTTGCACAGCTTGATGTAAAAGCCATTCATAACCTCAAAAATCAGTGCAAAAAGGCTGGTTTGTAAA
>JAIRZO010000033.1 GCA_031267195.1 Holosporaceae bacterium
CTTGATGTAAAAGCCATTCATAACCTCAAAAATCAGTGCAAAAAGGCTGGTTTGTAAACACTGCCTACTATGTCTCGTCGATGCGAGCACAGCGAAGCAATCTAGAAAATGCCAACAATCCGCATGCACGTTCAAGGTGACTTTTGTATATGAGTGCCCGCATACACCTTATGTGCTTGTGCAAAAGATGTTTTCCAGGTTACCTTAGCTGATTGAGGATATAGTGTTTTTCTGTTCACATGTGTATCCCGGTTCCACTGTGTTTTCGTACCATATCCACCCACATCCGAGGCACCTCTACAGCAAGGCGAAACACCATTTTGTCCTGTGGTTAACCTAAATTTTGGACGTTTCGGCGCACCAGATTTCTTCCGAGACTTGTGAATTTTTGACAATCTTGTCGGTGCTCGGGTGATCGAAATCTTATTTTTAACAGGTGCACCATTACACTGTGTCTTGGTGGCTGTTAAAGGTTTCCTGGGATGTATCTGTTTCGAAGAAAGTCCAGTAACATTTTTTGGTAGCGGCGAAGCGTCTGGCAAAACCGCAAATGAATTATGCTTCAACCTATCAGCTGGTGTTTTCTTCCCCTCTAGTCCCTTTAAATCTAGCCTTGGTATGTTATGCAGCGCAATTGATTTTACGGCACATGGACAATTGCCAATTTGTTGACCAGCCGAACCATCGTTGTGGCCCAATAAGGTCTCATCCGACGAAGTCGTCTCGATCGACATAATGTTTTGGTCTGGCGAAGTTGGAGGAGTACGAATTCGTGGCGTTAAGTCACTCAATGTCTCCTTTAACTCTGCCCAAGAATCTGCAAAGATTGCATTTTCATCCGGAGCAGATACACCATCAACCTCAGCCACAGAGTCAATTTCCGTCAAAGTATTACCAAGCGTCAACAAATCTGGTCTCATCTTCTTAATTTTTGCAGAAGCCCCAGTCTTATCTTCCGAAGTCCAACAAATCCCTGAGAAAGCAGCTGTTCTTTTCCTAGTACATAGAACCTCGGCAAATAGACCCGCCAGGCAAAAACAAATTAGCCAGTACGAATAGAGCATCCTAAAATGTTTTTCCTTTGTATCAAATGGATTCATCCAATGTCCAGCCTTCGTTTTTGCTATTATTTGATATTGATTAGTCATCGTATACCTATCTATTTTATAAAAAAACCTGCTGCAGGTTTAGCAAATATATCGCATTGTTGTCAATGTTTTTTTTGTATTTCTTATTTATAAAACAAATCATGTTCTTGTATTAAGTATTGTTCATGGCCATTGATGGCGCTAGAATCCATATTTGCGGTGGATGGTAGTACAGAAAATATCGGCCGTAGAAATAAAAAGTGAAAGAGAATGAAAAATGTCAGATGAACAGGAGATAGCGACGGTAGCTGCTGTATCTACGGCGCTAACCGATGTCTCGGATGTCTGCGAAATGGTGAATTCTGATGGAAAGATTCTAAAGAAAGTTGCCCTTAAAAATGGCATCCCTCACGGAGAAACCGTCATTTTTGACGAAAATGGTGCCGTTAGCCACAGATTGTGCTTTGTGGACGGAGTTCTGGAGGGAGCTGCGGAATTTTTCGAAGGCGGGAAGCCATTGATGACGACTAATTTCAAAAATGGAGTCCAGGATGGAGAAGTCGTTTTTTTCTCCAACGGTGCACAGTCATCCATCTCCCATTTTAAAAGTGGATTGTTTGATGGAACATTTACCTCCTTTGATAATGCTGGAAATGTCGTGCGGGTAGCCAATTATGCGGAAGGGAAACAGTGCGGTGAATGCCAGTTGTTTTACCCGGATGGCGCTCTTTTAGAATATTCTCTCTATGAAAACAACGTAATTAATGGGGAAGTCAGAAAATATTATCAGGATGGAAGCATCATGGAAATTTCCTATTTTGAGAATGGAAAGCCGTACGGAACCATTGATTCCTACGATAATAAGGGAAACTTAGTATCGTGTCGTGAAGTATAGTTGTTGTATCTAATCATATCCAGCGATGGCGCTAGAAGGCAGGGGACATCATCAAAAATAATATTCCAAATTTTCCCGGTGCTAGGACAATGGCAAAGGAAAACGTTTTCGTTCTTTCCACCTGCATCAGAAAGCGATTCGGACGTGAAATTATTATTCCTCGCTCAAGCGGCGATTCAAATTTATACATTTTTATTAGGCAGCTTTACCGGTGAAATACTTTTACAAACGGCGGGATTCTCGGCACAAACGTTTCTAAGTGTTTCCATAGCGGCGGAATAGTCCCTACTTCCGAATAGGTACGAGCCTGTCACACAGTTATCGGCACCGCAATCAAGGCATAATCTTAGCGTATCAGGATTTATGCCGCCGTCAACGCAAATTTTGATTGCCTGCGGTAGCTTTGATCGCAGCCATTTTACCTTTTCCAGCTGTGATTTCATAAAGTTCTGTCCGGAGCGTCCAGGAAGCACCGTCATGACCAATACTTCATCCAATAGATCGCAGTAATCCAGAACATCGTCAACGGCAGTTGCCGGATTAAACGCTATTCCAGCTTTCAGTCCCAGTGATTTTATGGACGACAATACTGCGCGCAGATCGTCATCAATTTCCCGATGCACGGTGATGAAATCAGCTCCGGCTTTTGCAAAAGTTTTTATGTGATTCTGGGGATTTTGTACCATGAGATGAACACCAAACCCCAAAGAAGTAAGAAAACGGTGCGCCTCGATCACTAGCGCACCAAAGCTAATGGCATCAACAAAATGACCATCCATAATATCCCAGTGGATGCCATCAGCACCGGCCAGGACCACTGCCATCAATTCCTGGCCCATTTGCGCAGGATTGGCTGACAGCATGGATGGATAGATCAATGTACGAGCCAAATCCGGAACTCTCCACTCAACGTGGGCTCCGTCTCCGACCATCGCGGTCATCGTCTCTGTCATCAAAGCTACGCCGCGATCCTCCACCGGAAGCCATGCGAGACTCGGACACAAACATAGTTCGTCCTTCAAAGGAACTCTTGTTTAACTTCTCTATGGCCAGCGATGCCTCTTCTTCTGTTGACATTTCAACAAATCCAAATCCTTTGCTTCTGCCACTAATCTTATCTCTAATAACCGTAGCGGATTCCACCGATCCAAATTGAGAAAACGCATTTTTCAAGGAATCATCCGAAACAGAATAAGCCAAATTTCCAACGTGCAATTTTTTTACCATAATTCACCAACGTACCTATAAATAAGGAGCTTTAAAAAATACCCAAAGCCCAACGAAGCTCCAGAAGCAATGGACCAGACCGTATTCTTGTATCATAAAAATATGCCTCTCGTCCACAAAAATTAATGGGTCAAATTACATTTGACAGCGTCGGTTTTCAATTTTGCTCATCCAAATCTCCATTACTCTAAACTCATATGGAGATCTTCTCTATATCCTTCTATCTTTTTAACGCGAATTATGGATTAGATTGCTAATATTTCAGTTAAAATCAACAATTTGCGTGGTTTTTCTGCATTTTTAGCTGTAAGTGAATTATTCAAAGCAACTGCAGTAGATGCTGAAATCTCAGATATTTGTTGCTTTTTCGTCAGTACGAGAATGTTTAATTAAACATTGGAATGTCTTGAAATATGAGCATCCTAATCCATA
>JAIRZO010000086.1 GCA_031267195.1 Holosporaceae bacterium
GTTGATGATGGCCAAAATCTCACCAGAGTTCCGCTGTGATGATCGCTGTTTCCCTGATCCACCAGTGGTGCTTCTGCTTTTCCATCGCGGAATCGCATGAAATATTCCCGGCCACTGCGCCAAATGGTCATGTCCAGCCTATTGGATAAGGCATTGACAACGGATACACCAACTCCGTGCAATCCACCGGATATTTTGTAGGAATTTTGATCAAATTTTCCACCGGCATGCAGGCGTGTCATTATCACTTCAGCGGCGGAAACACCTTCTTCTTCGTGGATGTCTGTGGGAATACCGCGGCCATCGTCCAGCACCGAGACAGATCCATCTTCGTGGATGGTGACATTTATGAGGTGGCAATAACCGGCTAGAGATTCGTCAATGGCATTGTCCACAACTTCGAACACCATATGGTGCAGGCCACTACCATCGTCCGTATCACCAATGTACATGCCGGGACGTTTTTTTACAGCATCCAGTCCTCGTAATACTTTGATGGAGCTGGCATTATAATCTTCTCTAGCAGAGGATATATCATCCAATGTATCTGTTCCGGACATCGCTACCAATCCTTTTGAAAAATCTAGTTAACGAAAGGCATTGTAGCAAAATATAAAGACAATACCAAAGAAATAATACGGATAAAATCGCCGAATTATCGGTCATTTGAGGAGAATGAAGTTAAATCTGACGGTATGTTTTTTGTCGTCCTATCCTGGACAATCTCCCATAATAAGGAGTATATACTCATTCAAAATAAGAAGCTGGATTTCGAAGGCGAAAATTCACGGCAATTACAGCCTTCCAAGTCCAGAGTCTCATCTTGAATGAGTACAGATCATTTTGATTTTTTATCAGCATTTGGGCGTTTGTCATAAACATGAAGCAGAAGATGTACTGTTCTCCCAAGCAATCGACTCAGTTCTTCCCTTGCTGCGGTTCCTATGGCTTTTATTTTTCGACCATTTGCACCCAAAAAGATTTTTCTGTGCGTCTGATTCTGCACATAAATATTTTGCACAATTCTTATGCTTCCGTCCGCTTGATTTTCGTAACTTTCCACTTCTACGCGGCATTTATATGGTATCTCCTGGTGTAGATAATTGTATATGTGCTCCCTTGTTATTTCTGATACGTAGTGTTCAAAGGTTGAGTCTGTAATTTCATCTTTGTCGTATATCCAGTCACGGTATGGCATGGCGGTGGCGAGATAGTTTATCAGATCGCTAACTCCATTGCTGTGAAGGCTGGAAATCATAAATATATTTTCAAAACTTCTCAAAGAGCTAAACATGAACGCTATTTCCAGCAGCTTTGGCTTGTGGATTAGGTCTATTTTGTTCAGCACCAGAGATATCTTCCTTTTTTCATCAATTTTTTTAAGCAAGGCAATGCTTTTTGTGAATTTAGTCTTTGATGCATCCACCAAGAACAACACCTCATCCGAACTCCGAAAAGCTTCCCAGGTGAGCCTATCCAGTGGTCTTAAAGTATTATTTGAACTGGAAATAAAACCAGGAGTATCGACCAGGACTACCTGACTATCCCCAATGATGACGATGCCAATGGTAATATCCAGCGTGGTTTGTAATTTCCGAGACACGATGGACACCTTGCTGCCTACAAGAACATTTATCAACGTAGACTTGCCGGCATTGGTTTCACCAATCAAGACGACATAGCCACAGCGTGCTCCAGCGAAAAAGTGCATAGGGACAGATGACTATCAGAAAAATAAGGCTGTTGCAGTGTGCACCGGGATCAAGACAACAGCAACGAATACCCAATCTACCCGGAACGGACAGCAGGACAGCTACTAACCAAATAACAGGTTACAAAAAAGAGAGCAGAATTCGACAAAAATTCCCAGAACGCAGCGGCGTCAGGAGATAATGCAAGCCGCAACGAACCGGGAAAAAGCGAAACTCAAGCCAAGTAGCAGCTAGGATGCGGAACTAGAAGGAAACGAGAATTGGCCGAATAGTCTGAAATCAACAGCGCCCTTGCTAATTGTATAGTTGTTCCCGCTTTTAGCAGCGAATCTATACTCTACTTCAGCACCCACCCCGAGACGGCTGCTGCAAGCATACGAACCTCCAACAGCAATCAGCGGCACGATCTTATTGCCGCTGGTCACGACGTGTAGCGGCATAAGGTTGTAGTTTTGACCAGTTATCTCGCAGAACCAGCCCGATACGTCGGTTTTACCACTAATGCGAGCAGCACCAAGTTTCGCATAGCAATCGATAGCCGGCGTCACCTTGCAATTAAGTTTTACATAGACAGCCGGGACGACACCATTGATAGATAGAGTGTTTAACCCCGGGTCCTGGTGCATGAATGTGCTATTCAACACAGCATTATTATTATTGGTCAGTACGCCATCTATAAAATTTATCCACGTAGCCTGATCAAGCCCTACCAGTAGGTGATCAGCAGCACTTTTGTTTTTCGCGTTAGAGCGTTTTACTTTAGAAAGAGTCAACGAAGCGCCGACACCCAATGCCACACGTTCAGATATTGCTTTCGAATAATCGAACGCCAAAAACGCACCAAAGTTCGGAAGCTTAGCAGAACTTTTCGAAATCTGGTCCACAGCCTGTGTAGTAGTGTCTACCGCACTAACAACCTGATGGTCAGGATCATTCACTTTATAATCCCAGCAACCCTCGGCAATCGCGTTATAGTTCAAGCCGACATAAAATTTCCAACCCGTTCTACCCAGTTCGTTACTATCCCCGCCAGAGCTATCCCCACTATCAGACACAGTTGCCTCCTCAGCGGGAGGCGTAAAATCTGCTCCGGCTGTGGCACTCACAGAATCTGCCAAAGCAGCAGACAAACCTACCAGTGCAACAAAACCAGAAAAAAGCACTTTTTTCATTTTATAAACTCCTCATATAAACTAGAATCACAAGATGTAATGATATTATAATAAAACTACAGGCGTCATACTAACAGTAATTGCTTCAATTACGCAATATTAATGATTAATTAATACGTCATGTGTTGCAAAAAAGAGACAGTTTCGTAGTAGCAGCAACACCACGTATTGGTTTACACCAACACAAATATGACAGTCTGCACAGCGGCAAACAGCTAAATATAGTCAACAGCAGGCCAACTGTAGAACATTGTCCATGAGATAGGCTACGGTCATGGGACCAACCCCATTAGGGACAGGAGTAATTGCTCCGGCGATTGGAAAAACTTCTTCAAAATCAACATCGCCTACTGTTTTCTTTCCGCCATTTTCTTCAATGCGACTGATGCCAACATCTATGATGGTTGCTCCAGGTTTTACAAACGATTGCTCCACAAATCTGGGGCTGCCGATGGCGCTGACAAGAATATCTGCAGTTTTACAAATTTCCGGCAAATTTTTAGAATAGGAATGGAGCAATGTTACAGTGCAATTTGCATTCAGGAGCAATTGGGACAATGGTCTACCTACAATGGAAGATCTTCCCAACACAACGGCATGCAACCCGGCAATGCTTTTATGTACATAATATATGAGATGCAGCACCCCCAGAGGAGTGCAAGGTACAATACCAGGTTCTCCCGAGAACAACCGCCCCTGATTAATTGTGGTTAATCCATCCACATCTTTATCAGGGCGAATTAAATTTACCAATTCCCGAAACACCAGTCCCTTTGGTAAAGGAGATTGCAGCAATATTCCATGAACACTTGCATCGGCATTGAGTTTTTGAATCTGGGATGCTAATTCTTCCTGACTTACATTCGAAGAATATTTATACACTTCAGACAAAATACCAACGGATTTGGCTAGCGCTACTTTTTTTTCTATATATATTTCGCTGGATGGATCGTCGCCGGCATTTAATACTGCTATTTTAGGAAACACTCCCCTGCACATCACCAGTTTTACCTTTGAAGCAATATCCCGGCAGAAGTTATCGGCTATTTCTTTTCCATTTATTAGCTGCGCCATAAAGATTCATCTCCAGTATTTGCGATTGGCCGGTAATTTTCTACAAACAAAATCTAGCCAGGATACGAGCAATCACCAATTCACAAAAACTCAGCCAAAGAATCAACGCCAGTGGCGCTAAATCGAAAGATGGGCAAATCGACTGCAGCCTTCTTCGGATGGGGTTGAGCATAAAATTCGATATCCTCGTCAGGATATCTACTATATAGTAGATTAGTTTATTGTTGGTGCTTAAAATGTCCGCTACCACGAGCCACCCAAGCAGCACTGAAACCAAAACGACCCCAGTCATGAAATTGATTAGCATTTTCATAACTATCAGGAAAGGAACCAAAATTATATCCATAAAAACTCCACAATATCAAAAAAAATGTTAGGAAAAGCACTATTCGGAATCTGTTTTATCACAGGATATCTGGTTTATCTTTAGTTGGGCGGATTCCAGAATCTTATCACAATGTTTCTTAAGCGCAATGCCGCGTTCATAGAGACCTACAGATTCCTTTAGAGAGGATTTGCCAATTTCCAGCAGATCTACGATTCCTTCCAGCTCCTGCAGGGCAGTTTCAAACTCCATTGCTTCAATGTCATTACTGTTCGATGATTTCGCCATGGCCATTCTACATTTTTTTTAAACACCAAAACGGTAATAGTATATCGCCATATACTGCAATAATAAATGCTATTATGTGCTTTAAATTACCATGTGGCGGATGTTTACCAATTTTTATATTTTTATGTGCTACAGCTAAATCTGGGCCATTGATTTAGTTGGTGTTTGGGTTTTTTGATGTTGCAGAACATATTCAGTCTTTTTAATTCCAGAAATATTGATGCAATTTCTATGAATATCCTAAGCACACAGGTGCTGATGCTACAATTTTTGAAAGTTGGATGCAAATTAGCGGAGCAGCCCCAAAAACTTGAGATGTCCATAAATGACCTTTTAAACAGACTATTACTGTTGCAAAAAAACTTTATGAATGAACTTGATATCGGCAACAATCATGGCGTAATTACATTAAAATACAATAAAAAAGAGCGTATATACGAAGATAATGTCTTCGCCAATAATCCAGCGATAAAATTTGTAAATATGTTTTATAAAACAGTATCATCCTGGATGATGGAGACAATTGAAAATATTGATGGTGTAGACAGCCAACTGCAGCGAAATGCACAATTTATCATTAAGCAATACATCGATATGTTATCACCCAATAATTTCCCATTTTTTAATCCAGACTTTTTGAAAGAAAGCATACATACATCCGGAGAAAACATAAAAAAGGGAATAAAATTCCTAATGAATGACATATTTAATGGGAGTATTACCACACACGATCGACGAAAATTTCAGATCGGAAAAAATATTGCAACTACCCGTGGAAAGGTGATTTTTCAAAATGAACTCATAGAATTAATTCAATATTCGCCCACCACCGACAAAGTTTACACGAAACCAATACTATTGGTACCACCATGGATTAACAAATTTTATGTGCTAGATCTCACCACCAAAATGTCTTTCGTGAAGTGGCTGGTGGATAATGGCTTTACTGTATTCCTCATATCCTGGGTAAATCCCAATGAAAAATATAGAAATATTGGATTCGAAGATTATGTTCTGAATGGCTTGTTGACATCCCTCGATAAAATACATGAAATCACTGGAGAAACTCAGATTCATGCATTTGGCTACTGTGTTGGAGGAACGCTGATTTCGGTATTCATGGCCTATATGGCCCACAAATCCTGCAAACATCAATCAAAAATGTGCATAACTTCAGCAACGCTGATGGCCACTTTGGTGGATTTTCGCAATGCTGGAGATTTATCTGTATTTATGACGAAAATTTTTCTGGAAACCATCCAGGACCAAATAGAGGATAGAGGAATTCTTGATGGACAGATAATGCACAATACTTTTAGTGCCCTGAAGGCCAAGGATATGGTCTGGAGATATTTTGTAAATAGCTACATGTTAGGTAAAGAACCGTCCGCCAATGCGATATTATTCTGGAATTCCGATTCCACAAATTTAACCATGTCCATGCAGAAGTTTTTGTCTAGGGATTTGTACAGTGACACTATGCTCGTAACTGGGAATATCCGCATATGTGGAGTACCGATCAATCTGGAGCGCATACAAATGCCGCTATACATCGTATCTTTCATTGGGGATCATTTGGTTCCCTGGGTTTCCACCTTTGGCAGCGCAAAATTATTTGGTGGCGATGTCCGATTCGTTCTGGGAGGATCAGGCCATGTGGCAGGAGCAATAAATCATTCTTCGAATAGGAAATATTGCTACTGGACAAATGAAAAAGCAAACAATCGCGCCGGAAATTCGGAAGAATGGATAAAAACGGCCACACAAACTCCTGGATCCTGGTGGAATGATTGGATCTGCTGGGTAGTACCAAAAATGGGAGAAAAAACAAAATCCCGCAATATTTCCACATGGATGAGGGATGCTCCTGGAATTTACATCCATAACGAATTATTGATATGAGATATACTCATTCAAGATGAGACTCCG
>JAIRZO010000007.1 GCA_031267195.1 Holosporaceae bacterium
GTGACGGTGAAACACCCGAACAGAGTACTCATCAGAAACCACTGGCATTAACAAACGTTGGCAGTGAAAAAATTTGTATTGATGATTCGTTTTCCCTTTCTTCAGAAGAAAATAGGGAAGAAACACCACCACGGCCGGAAAACCCTTTCGCTCTACCGAAGGAGGACTCCGGACAGGATGTTGCCCGAATGATATGCTGGGTAAAGCCATCATCTCTAGACAATGACAAACAATTTACTTCATGCTGGAATGGCTATTCTCTTCGCTCGCATTCAGTATTACCACCAGAGAATGACTCTGATGTAAGCGACGCTGGGAGCGATAGAACTGCCATATCAAATAAACGAAAATTGAGGAAGCATACACCACTAATTTTCAATAAAAACACACATACACACACATCAGGCAAGAGGATCAGATCCTTATCAACTAGACAAATATCTCCGGTTCAGATTGCAACAAACAACATTTCACTAACTGGAATAGATCCGTTTTCAGAACCCTATGGAAGCATCTTGGATTGTGTTTTAGAACCAAGAAAAAGTATTGCCTACGACCGGGACACGATTGACATGTTCAACCATATGTTACCATTCAACTCATCGAACAGCGTCGCTTCGAGAATTATAGCTGGCGGATCTGAACTTGCTTCCCGAACAATGTCTCCAATTCCGTTCGATTATAAAAATAAAATTATACTTGCTTTACATGGCGGAGGTAGCAGGGGGTACGTAGCATATTCTATTATCAAGTCATTGAGAAACGATTTAAAATTGGATAAGAAGGAAATTCTGCCGGTGGATATGATCGCCGGCGTTTCTGTCGGAGCTCTCGTAGGAGGAGTCGAAGCCTTGGGGCTGACCGAAGTTTTTGATTTCAGAAAAACGTCAAGAAGTTTTTTTGTTCCCAACGAAGAATATTGCCTGTGGCATTGCATCAAAAAGCTAATTAACGCTATTCCAGTGGTTAATTGGCTATCAAGCCCTCTAAGTTTCATTGATTATCATTTGAGTATCCAGAATATGATAAGAAAGACGCCCTTTGTGAATTCTTTGTGTTTTGGATCTATCCCATTTCTCAGAGGATATCTCTTTCCCAAATACAGTTCGAGTGCGAAATTTCGGGCCATAGAGAACATATTTGGAGATAATACTCTCGCAGATCTGAAAACACACTTCTGTGTTCCTGTGGCAGATACTCAGAATAAAGAATTGAGGATCATAGACTCCGCTGGTAATCCGGATTTGTTATTAAAAGACGTCCTGCAGGCGACTACCGCTGCGCCGACGTTTTTTAATCCCCATTGCTTTGTGACCAGGGATGTTCTGACAGAATTCGCAGATGGGGGCATCGTAGATAATAATCCGTCAGACATAGCTTTCTGTCAGGCGAAGACGAAATTTCCGCATTCCAATATTAAAATTATCTCCATAGGGAATGGTGAAGGGTCAATAGATGCGGCGTCTCCTTCCTGGAAGAGCAGAAATTTGATGTTCTATGGAAACACACTGCCGCTCTATATGATGGCCACTTCAAGCAATAAGACGAGCAATATGATGTCAGCGATATCTAAATCAGATCCGCACGTGGAATACATTGAAATATCACCGACATTTGATGAAAATCTCATTAAAATGGATATGACCGATGATGCTTTCTTCGAGAAAATATCGAACAATGCACTGAAGTCTTGTAGCACTAATTGTTCCTATGCATATAATACTGCAAAACAATTGCTGCAAAATGCTAGGACTTCTGTTGTAAACGGTTACATGCTCTAATTGGAGGGATTATCAAGATGAGCGAAAAATGAGCAAAATGGTGAATCTGGGATTTTGTTTACATCGTTTTGTGGGAAGGAAATGGGGAAAATGATATTTGGATGCCTCTGTGATGCGATTATCCACAACAGTAGCAGATGCGATAGTGTTTGCTGTGATGAGGCGCATGATATTCTGCAATTTCTAACCGGATTGGATGCTTCCGCCGGCTTTACAATTATCCGCTCGGAAAATCATGTGCCTAGTCCACAGCACACAGCGAATATGGAGGTCAGTGCTTATGGCAACGAAGGAAAATCAGCTCTGTTTGTGGATGGTAGATATGAACTGGCAGCTAAAAATTGCGTAGATGCTAAAAGTTTTGATATCTTCTCACTGAGTAATACGGCAATTATCGCCTGGATACAGAAAAATCTTCCGCCAAAATGCACCATTGCCCATGATCCGAGGTTTTTCTCCATAAATCGAATAAAATCCATTTGCTCAAATCTTCCGGATTGCGAGTTCCTACCCATTGATCTCATGAGCACACTGCATTTGCCGAAGGCAGAGAAAAGAAAAATGCTGCTACACAATATTTTCGACGACGAAGGGTATGATTTTTGCAAATCCGAAAGAAAAAAGAGACTAGGGTATATATTTGCTGCATTGGAGTCCCACAATCTAAATGCATATTTGCTGTGTAACCCATGCTCCATCGCCTGGGTGATGGGTATACGAGATTTTGGACAAGCCAATACTCCCGTTGTGCTGTCCTATCTACTAGTTACCGCAGCACATGATTTTATCCTATATCTTGACGATGATTACGAAAATGCTTCAGAAGAATTGAGCGCAATAGGCATAACAAACGTGAAATATCAGACATATCTTCAGCACGATCTGGAACAATACTCCTGTGTTGGTGTCGATGAGTCGGAAACCTCTTCTCATTTAATGAGTAAAAATCTCGTGGCCGTAAAAAATCCGTGCCAACTGCTGCAATGCATAAAAAATGAGCACGAAATTGAACAAATCCGAATATCATCCAGCAAAGATTCTGCTGCCATAATCAATTTTCTGAAGTGGATTTATGAGATCGACAAAAATCATCCATTAACTGAGTTGCTGGCAGCAAAACAGCTGTTGGCACTGCGAAAAATGCAGGCGGGATTCATAACCGAAAGCTTTCGTTGCATTGCGGCAGCGGACGATAATGCGGCAATAGTTCACTATACTCCAGGTGAGAATACCGACAAAATCATAAAAAATATACTGCTGCTGGATTCCGGTGGGCAGTATATGTTCGGCACAACTGATATTACCCGCACCATAGCTTTAGCGAATCCCACGGAGGAACAGCAACTGTTTTATACGCTAGTGCTGAAGGGACACATTGCTCTCGCCGCCGCAAAATTTCCGGTCGGCACCACCGGCGCTCAGCTGGATATACTGGCGCGCCAGTTTCTTCATCAATATTGTGCAGATTATAATCATTCAACCGGGCATGGCATTGGATATTTGCTCAATGTTCATGAGGGGCCGGCAGCCATAAATATCAGTAACAATGTTCCACTGAAAGCCGGCATGCTGCTGTCCAATGAACCGGGATATTATAAAGCAAATGAATTTGGAATCCGGTTGGAAAACATGATGCTGGTGCGGGAAGAAAATGACGGTTTTTTATCATTTGAAATGATGTCGTGGGTTCCATTTGATTGGAAATTTATCAACAAAAAATTACTTACGGACGCCGAATGGGCATGGCTGTGGGCATATCAGAACGAGATTCTATTCCAAACTCGTGCTCATTTGGCACAGAACACTACGGCATGGTTAAAAAAATTCCTGGAAACAGGATTGCAAATGTAAAATCATATAAATTACAACATGTTAGATATAAAGTCCCATATTGTGGAGGAAGAGTTAATGAGTAAAAATATGGATTATCATCAGAAAAAGGAGGGGGTATGAATGAATGGTTTGGTGGAGTTACTTGTGAGAATATTTCGGAGAGTAGATTAGGTGCAGGATGAATTGGTTTTTGAAGCCATTGGGATTTATTTCAATGATCAGACTTCGTAAAGGAGGCTATTTGCTCCTGCCACTGAACGGCCGTTGTGAGGCTATGACCTCGAATA
>JAIRZO010000098.1 GCA_031267195.1 Holosporaceae bacterium
TTGACCATTTATAACGACGAATGGAAAGCATACGATGGCTTAGTGAACGAAGGATATAAGAAACATTATTGAGTGAAACACAGCGATGATGTTTTTGCTAACGGTCGTGCACATGTAAATGGTATAGAGAATTTTTGGGGAGTAGCTAAAAGCAGAATGGTAAAAATGAGAGGAATCCAGAGTGAAAAATTCAACCTACACTTAAAAGAAACTGAATGGAGGTTTAATCATAGAAATGAAAATATTTATAAAATGTTGCTAAATAGACTAAGAAAATCTCCCCTCTAATCTAGTCTTGAACCTTCGCATTTACAGCCTTCCAAGTCCGGAGTCTCATCTTGAATGAGTATAACCACAGCGTTGGCCTGACCTCGACTTCTCCATCCGTCGCCACCAGGCGGTCGTACATTCGGTGCACGCCGATGGTAGCCACCTGCGGAGTCAGAGGTCCAGCATGTTCCAGCCTGGGTTTTCCACATATCTTTTTACGTTTTCCAGAAATTCCGATGCCTTCTTGGTGTCAGAAATCCTGTGATCATAGGACAAAGAAATATACAGCATTGGCCTGACCTCGACGTCTCCATCCGTCGCCACCGGGCGGTCGTACATGCGATGCACGCTGAGGGTGGCCACCTGAGGCGGAGTCAGTAGATCTGTCCCCAGGATGGAGCCGAAGACTCCTGCATTTACGACTGTGAAAGTCCCCCCGGAAACTTCCTCAATGGACAAGGTTCCTTCAACCGCTCTTCGGGAGAGATTTATCATAATTTTTTCTATCTCTGCTATGGAAAGCTTGTCTGCGTGCCGGATGACCGGAGCTATCACACCATCGTTGCCACAGGTGATGATGGATATATCAAAATTGCTTTTGTAGATAATGTTGTTATCAATAATATGAGCATTGAAAATCTTGTATTTTTTTAGAGAGAAAATGCTGGCAATGACGAAGAATGGTGTAAACCCCAGCCTAGTATTGTATTTTTTCGTAAAGGCATCGCCGAAATTTTTCTCCAGAGACAGAATTGCTGACATGTCAATTTCATTGGATACGGTGGAAATAATGGCGGTGTCCATGGATTCCTTCATTTTTTCATGAATGCGTTGCTTTAGGAGATCCAAAGGGACGGATTTGTCGTTGGGAGAGGCGAAAAATGTCGGTTTCTTCCAGTTGGCCGCATAAATCGCTGGATCTCCTTCCTGGGGATATTTCAGCAGATTTTGCTCAAATTTCTCCTGGAATTTGTCGTCTTCTTGAGAAGGTGAAATTGGGTCAAGTTTTTCAGAAAACGAAGTGGAGCCCAACATCGCAGAGGACAAGACCATCCCGGCGGATCCATCTGTGGAACAGTGGTCATGATTTGAGCAGGTTCGGCCAACGTCGATATCTGATCCGTTGGCGCCACAGGGCTGGCGGAAGTCTCCGCAGCAATCGGTAAAATTTCCTATCGTTTGATCATCATCACTGCAAATTTCTTCCATCAGATCCTCGTGTAAATCATCGTCGGATGGAGGATTGCAGTGATCATCTGTTAGTTCTCTTTCATTGAAGTGGTCAGTTATTCCGTTGTAATAACAGCGAAAATTCTCTTCACTACCGCAGAAAAAAGCATCGTCGCAGCAGCTGCCACAACAATCATCATCGTAGTAAAAAGTTCCGGAAACGGAGCTATGCGACTGTAGCGGTGGAGAGGCTACCACACCGATGGTGTCAGCGGGAATCGGCGCAGTAGGGGTCGTGCAATGCGGCGCAGTGGAAGGAATATTCTGATTCGAGTCGGGAACCACTGGATCACGGCGAGCTCCATCGGCTCTGACGTAGTCCTGCTCCCGGTTACTGTCCTCGGGAATCCTGCTACTGTTTTTTGTTTTGCAGTCACAGCAGTTTCCATAGATGCCTTCTTCAATGCCGCCATGGTGGCAGCTGTTTCTGAAGTGATGATCACTGGCTTTTTTATCCCAGCCATTGTTCACTCCGTTCCTTCCGTGACCGTTAGTATATCCGTTGCTGCGGCGATAGGGTTTTCCGGCACCAGTATCCTCTTCAAGGATATCGGCCATATGTCGAAATGCATCTTTCATTTTCCCGCCGGTTGTTGCTGCAATCTCAGACATAAGAGAATTTATGGTTTCCTTTATGTTCCTATGCAAATGTTGAAGAGTTCGGTTTTTTAGCAGCTCGGTTTCCTGAGAAAGTGTATATACAACGGATCTTATGTCGCTGCTGGTCCTTTCTTTTACGTTGTTTATGATGGAACTGATGGAATATTGGGCATCAGCGCTTGCCGATTGCAATAGTCCTTTTTTGATCATTTCCGTCTCGTGAATTGCTATTTTTTCAATGGCCTGCTTTATTTCTTTGATACTTTTTTCCTTCACTTCGAACATTACGCAGCCGACGGCATTTGCGATTTCGCGATTCGCTGCCTGTAATATGCTGGTTTTCATTAGTTCTGCCTCCCGATCCGCGGATTGCAGCACAGTGTTTTTCATGGTTTCTGCTTCCTGAGTGGCGGATGTTAGGATGTTGTCCTTTAGTGTTTCAGCTTCCTTAGTAGCTGCCGTTATGACATTGCTGCGGATGTTTTCAGCTTCCTGTGTAGCCGATTGCATAATATCACTCTTGATGAGCTCAGCCTCCAGACTTGCCGATTGTAACAGACTAGCTTTTAGGCAATCAGCTTCAGTTTTTGCGTGTTGCAGAGATGATTCTATTATTTCATCCGCCTGATGTTTTGCGGTAACTAGAGCTTCTGCTCTGCTTTTTCTTATCATCTGTAAAGCTTCCTTAGCGGCACGCTTATGAGCCGAGTGAATAATGTCTTTTTTCACTTCTTTTGCATTGTTTTTTGCATCACGAATGGTGTTTTCGACAATTTCTCTGGAAATGCGCTCAGCTTCAATGCTGGCGTTTTCCTTTGCCTGTACGATGCTATTAACGACGGCATCTGCCGCCTTGGCTTTTGCTTCAGCGTCGGCAGTCCGGATGATTTCCTCCCTCAGGAGGCGAGCTTCTTCGTCGGCTTTTTCTTTTGCTTCGTTTATGATTTTTGTACGAGTATTCTCCGCTTTAACTATCGATCCTTGTACTATTTTTTGATGAGCTTCGGCGGCATCTTTTCGAGCTTTGTCTTCATATTCTTTCAGAATCTTAGCTTTCAGCAATTCCGCTTGCTGCAGTGCTTGTTTTTTAGCTTCGGCTATGACTTCCTCCAATAGCCTTCGTGCTTCTTCCTTGCCTTTTTCTCCTGCTGATTTAAGGATGTTTAGAAATTTTTCTTCGGTTCTAGTTGATAGTTCTTCAATGACATCTTCACCGTACTTTTCCACCAATGTCTCGTCTGATTTTAGCATTTTTGCCGTCTCGATGGCGTTGAGTTCGATGGATGACTCAAGCTGATTTGCCATGTTTGTGACGGAAACTTCTGCGGCGCTGAGGCTATCGCCAATGGGAGAAGAAGTTGATTCGTTGGAATGGGAAGATACGGAAAAGCTATATCCATTGCTACTCCCTGTCGATGCGCTTTTGTCCACAAATGAAGAAACTTTACCTTCTCTGGATGTTTGATTTTCAGATGCTGCGCGTTTCGCGGCAGCTAATCTCTCTGCCTCTGCTGCTTCCGTCGCTCGCCGCTTCTCCTGCTCCTCGTGTTTAGCTAGATCTTTTTTCAGATAATCATCAATAATGGCAGATTTTTGTTTTATATCGTTCACCAGTGTGTTTTGCTTTATGTCGTTAATGTCTCCGTCCAGTTCCGTCTCAATAACGGCAATTTTCGTTCCATGCGATACGACTTCACCCTGCTGCACAATGATTTCTGCCAATATGCAGTCGTAGCTTGATGTAATTCCACAAGAAACTTCCGTCGTTTCTGCATCGGCAATAATTTCATTTTTAGATATCTTATCACCAATTTTCTTGTACCAGGCAGAAAGCGTTATCTCATCAGAAGAAACATCAAAATCTGGAATATATATATCTATACGCATGGACTTTTCCTTGAATTCTGGAAAGACATATATCCATTAGACAGTAAAAGAGTTTTTTTTATGTTAATTTTTAATTCAAAATAGGCAATTTATGGCAATACAGAAGCCAAAAATGATACGATAGATAATTATAGGTAGCAGCTGATGTGTTTTCAGAAACGAATCCATAAAATGCAACGTTATCAATCCGGATACGAAGGCAAACAATCCGCCAACAAAAACAGCATTCCAATCATTAATGAAGATTTTTCCACAAAAAACTTTTAACAATTTTAACGTAATTGCGCCGCATACCGGCACTAGCGACATTAGCATGGCATATCGAAAACTTTCTCGACGGGAATATCCCAGATATCTCATCATGGATAAACAAGATCCCAGTCGACTTACTCCGGGAATGAAGGATAGAATCTGGGCAATGCCTACCAGGATACTGTGTTTTCTTGATACTGGGCCGGGCATCTGCTGCGCATTCCTATCACATAACCACAAAACAACGGAAAAGACTATCATTGCTATGCTCATGATGAGCATAGAATTAATGCTTATGGAAAAAACAATTTCTGCAATGCCAAAAATTACGATAACCGGAACACTTGATACAGCAATGGTAATAAAAAAATCACGATCTTCACTTCGGCAAACGGTTAGTAAATCCCAGGAACCACGCAGCAATTTCCAGATAAGTTGGTGATAGAAAAATACGATGGCCAAAAACGAACCGGCGTTGAGGAATATTTCAAACGCTGGCTCATTTTCAAAAATTCCACATATGTTTCGGATAATGCGCAAGTGAGCGGACGAACTTATCGGTAAAAATTCGGTAACTCCCTGTATAATCCCAAAAAGAATGGCGTGCGACAAATCCATGTCAGTAGAGATTTAGCTGTTTCATCGCTTCTCCGACAACGATGGATGCGGCAATTGCCATATTTAAAGATCTTCGCTGAGGTAGCATAGGAATTTTTACGCGATGTTGCATTTTTTCTAAATCTTGTTCCAAAAAACCGTAGTGCTCAGATCCTACCACCAAAATATCATCGGATAAATATTCGAATGTATGATACGGTACAGAATTTTCTCCAACATCCAAAGCGATCAACCGTCGTTTTTCATAAAATGCATGGAAGATATCAAAGGAATTGTAAACAGTATAGTTGGAAGTGGGAATATAATCCATTCCTGCTCTACGTAGTCTTTTGTCCTCGCAGATAAATCCAATTGGTCTAATTATGTCAATGAAAATCCCAAGACAAGATCCTAACCGCAGCAGCGTTCCAGCATTTTGTGGTATTTGAGGATGGTATAAAGCTAAATTAATCATTATTCCTCTTACTTTTTCTGCCTAAAAATTGTAGCATTAGTGAAAACTATAGGATAGAACATAAATTGTCTGTAAAAATAACATCGTTAACGCGAAAAACTTGGAATGTGGAATGTGATGAAGTTTATGAGATAGATAAAAGTAATTCACAGCATTTTCTTTGGATTTTTCTTCGAAATAGGAATATAGCGGATGCGCAAGCTTTCATTGGGGCAAGCATTAAAACTTGCTTACCGGATCCATATACATTCATTAACATGGAAAAAGCCGTTAAAAGGCTAGCCGAAGCCATAAAAAATAAAGAGAAAATTACGATACTGGGAGATTATGATGTTGATGGAGTTTCTTCCGTTGCAATTATGGTAAATTTTCTGACATATGTTGGCACCAATGTTTCCTACAGCATTCCCGATAGAAGTGAAGAAGGATATGGGTTAAATGTTAAGAGCATTGAAGAAAACAAAGAAAGCCTTATTGTTGCTGTAGATTGTGGATCCGGCTCTGTGACTGAGTTGGACTATGCCAAAAAGATCGGGGTCGATGTAATTGTGATAGACCACCATAAAATGATGAGTGTTCCTAGTGCCTTTGCCATTATAAACCCACATCGACCGGACGAAATCGATGATTACAAAAGACTCTGCGCAACGGGATTGGTGTTTATCTGCATTGTTGGTCTCAACCGATTTCTGCGTGAATCTGGTTTTTATGATGTAAATAAATCAAATGTTCATATAGGTGAACCGAATCTCATGGACTATGTGGATCTTGTAGCTCTCGCCACCGTATGTGATGTTATGGAAATGACGGGATTAAACAGAGCCTTTGTGAAGGCTGGTCTAAAAATAATTCAGATGCGCAAGAATGTTGGCATCAATGCCATGATAGCCATCAGCAGGAAAATATCTGTAGTTACTGCTGAAACCATAGCGTTTTTCTTGGGACCGAGAATCAATGCTGCTGGGCGCATACTCTCAGCAGAAATAAGCGTAAGGTTGCTAACTACGAAAAATCCTGTTGAAGCACGAGCATTGGCTCTGCAACTGGAGGAACTCAATCGGGAACGGCAGATTATGGAAGTGGAGGTGCTGGAAGAAGCGACTAATTTTGCTGATGAAAATTTGAATTTTGTCTGCGCCTACAGCAGCAAGTGGCACATTGGCATAATAGGCATTGTAGCTGGGCGATTAAAGGAAAAATTCAACAAACCCAGCATCGTGATTTCTTTGGATCTGGAATCTGGCATCGGGAAAGCTTCATGCCGATCTATTCCGGAAGTTGATATCTCGGAAATAATAAACAAAGGCATAAAAACCGGCGTAATATTATCCGGTGGAGGCCACTACTTAGCTGCCGGTTTTTCCATAAAAAATGATAGAATCGACGATCTAATCACGCTACTAAAGACAGAAATAACGTACAGACGTGAAAACAATGAGCTTTATGCGGATTGTTTCCTTACAATTTCTACTGCGATATCAAAACCATTTATACAAATGTTGGCGAAAATGGAGCCCTACGGAACCGGGAATAGATATCCAAAATTTGTGATAAAAAATGTTGAGATAATATCTCCCATGGTGGTAGGACGTGGCCATATCCAAGCACTATTGGATGATGGTTCAGGAAAAACGTTGCGGATAATTTCGTTTAAAAGCTATAATACCACCATGGGAGACATTATTTTTAACTATAAA
>JAIRZO010000022.1 GCA_031267195.1 Holosporaceae bacterium
CATTCTTAAAAAAATTCATGAAAGCATTTTCTGGAATTTGTATTTTTCGTAAAAACGCTCGAAAAAGGCCGGCATTGAATACACCATTTTTATCCCGGAACATAAAAAGACTGCTGATGTACTGTTTCAGTATCGTCTCAGATAGGAAAAAACCAAAATCCGCCACCGCCAGATCGATGACGTTCTCATAAATTATCTTTTGCAATATAGAATTTTTATCGAATGCGCCATCGGCGTTTTTCGAAAATCCTTTTCCAAAATTGGTAACATTAATTTTTTCATGCCGAAACATTCCCGGAGATATTCTCCTACTACCAATCTTTATCACATAGTCTTTACCAAGAAATTTTCTGATAACCTGGAATAGACCAAAGGATGATATAAATGTAATCGCTAAAACAAACAAGAAAGTTTTCGCAACAGGAGAATTGGAATATTTTCTTATGGCAGCTAACATGTTTTTTTCCCGCTTGTAGTTTAATAACCAGACTGAAATACACAGAAACACCAAAATGAACTTGTAGGCATCACAGGAGCATTGTTCTAACTATTTTAATTATAACACTTCACATACTATTAACACTTCTTCATTTGAGCAACCCTTAAAGCATAATTCTTTGCAAATGCTAAGCAATCGACTTCAGAAACTGCCACACTCGATTCCAACCAGAACGTTCTGGTGGCAGTCATGATGATCCCCAGCTGCTGCGGCGTTAGCTTAAGATCTGCGAGCAAATGTGGCCGAAATTTGAAATCAGCGTATCCAGAATTACTGAAGTTTTGCAGCTCAAATATCAGCAATTTTGCCGTACTCGCATCAGTGATAACCCGACGCAGGTATAGATCAACAATGGAATATTGTATATAAAAATTTTGCCATTGTCTGCGGGTGATTTTTTTCAATCTTTTTTGTATAGAATCCAGAAGATTTCTTGTAAAGTTTGCACCATCAATTTTAAATGGTTCATTGTTGGAGAACAATAGAGTTTGCCGGGATATTCCCCTATGAAAGTGATATCTCTCAATTAAATTGCGTATGTTGGAGCGAGAAAACAGCAATAACATACAAAATTTATCTGTCGGAGACATTTCATAGAAAATCTCCAATTCATGACAGACGGCCAGAGGATCCTGATGCAGTTGAAATAGTTGTTCCAGCACATTTTTCATGTGTGGAATAATTTTGTAGGAATCCCTGATTTCAAAAATTTTCAGCAATTCTTCTGTAATTCTAGTAGTGGATAACTGAGACATACCTGGGACAAGACTAGCAATAATGTGCAAATATTTTTCATCGACTTTATATTTCCCATAGCGCGCCAAGAATCTAAAATAACGCAGGATCCTTAGATAATCTTCTTGAATTCGCTGAGCTGGATCTCCGATAAAGCGAATGTTTCGCTGTTCCAGGTCGGCTAATCCGTTGTGGTAATCATATAATTTTCCTGCCTTATCCAGGTATATGGCATTGATGGAAAAATCTCGCCGCTGGGAATCTTCTTTGAAAGAATCGGAGAAAGCTACGGTTGCTCTTCTGCCAAATGTCTGTACATCTCGACGTAGAGTTGTGACCTCATATTTGTTTTCTCCACATATGACCATTACAGTTCCATGTTCCACACTGATCGGGATAGTCCGCATACCGGCGCTGCTGCAGATTTCCATAATTTTTTGTGGAGTTGCTGTGGTGGCCATATCCACATCACATATTGGTTCATCCATGAGGAAATCTCTTACGGCTCCGCCCACAAGCCTTGTCTCACAACGGCCATTGTCAAGTGTAGCCAAAACAAACTGCACCGCATCGGTTAATATTGCCTTCAAATTTTTCATCGTTCTTCCTGATTTTTTTCGGAATCAATTCCGAAATATGAATAGTATACCAGCATTACTTGGGATAAGAATAAAAATCATCCATAATAATGATGGAAATTTAGTATTATACTTAAATCTATATTCATGGAGAATAAATTTGGAGGAACTGCAGGGACAATTGGAACACATTACCTACGAAAACGAGGAAAATGGGTATTTGGTGGCAAAAATCAAAATTTTCGGCCAAAATGAACTGGTTACTGCCGTAGGAAATATGACATTTCCTATTGTGGGTGAAATTCTAACAATACAGGGCAATTGGCTAATGCATCCGAAATTCGGCAGGCAATTTAAAGTCGAAACATGTCGCTGCTCTGTTCCTGATAATCGCCGCGGCATAGAAAAATACATCGGATCTGGTCTGATAAAAGGCATTGGTCCAGTAATGGCCAAAAGGATTGTTGGAATTTTTAAGGAAAAAACGCTGGACATTATCGATGCGGACATAGCTAGGTTGGCCACAGTGCCCGGCATCGGAAAACAGCGCATCGAAATGATTGCCGCCGCATGGCAGCAGCAGAAAGAAATCAGATCCGTGATGATTTTCCTTCAATCTTATGGGGTTGGTTCCTCTCATGCTACAAAAATTTTTAAAAGATACGGCGATAAATCCATCGAAATAATTTCCGCCAATCCCTATAGGTTGGCCAATGATGTTTCTGGAATTGGATTTATCACGGCGGATAAAATTGCGAAAAAAATTGGATTCGACGAAAATTCTGTACTTAGGGCCGAAGCCGGTCTTCTGTTTACTCTAAATCAACTATCCAACGATGGACATATCTATTGTCCTCTGAATGAGTTGGTGGCAACGGCGAATAAATTGCTCGGTGTCGATATTGGCATATTGCACACCGCAATCCAAAACATGGAAACTGCTAGACAGGTTGTGCTAGAACAGCTATTGGACAACGATCTTAATCCTATAGAATGTGTGTTTCTATCCGGCTATCACTTTGCTGAAATCCAGGTGGCAAAAATGTTGCTTTCCATCCGAGACACTCCAAAAGCACTGCTTAAAATTAAAAAATCAATGGACATCACAGCTTCAATTAAGAATGTGCAAAAACAACTATCAATTCGACTAGCGTCACAACAGATAGATGCCATAGGAGCCAGCTTGGAAAATAAAATATTGGTAATTACCGGAGGTCCCGGCACCGGCAAAACGACGATTACGAAATCAATACTGCAGATATACGCTGCAGTATCTGGGCGGGTATTGTTGACGGCGCCGACGGGACGTGCCGCAAAGCGTATGGCCGAAGCTACTGAATTTCCAGCAAAAACCATCCATAGATTGCTGGAATTCAATCACATGATGGGAGGGTTTCAGAAAAACGAAGATAACAAATTGAATTGTGATTTGCTGGTGATTGACGAAGCTTCCATGGTGGATCTCCTACTGATGTACCATTTACTCAGGGCAGTTCCCAGTGGCGCAACAGTTATTATAATCGGCGATATCAATCAGTTGCCATCGGTGGGGGCCGGCAGCGTCCTCAAGGATATAATAAGATCTCGACAATTTTGCGTGGTGGAATTAAAGGAAATTTTTCGCCAGGCGCAACAATCCAGCATCGTTGTTAATGCTCACAGAATTATTCACGGAGAAATGCCATTCTGCACCAATGCTGAGCGTGACGACTGTTTCTTTCTATTTGATGACGATCAGGAAAGGATTTTGGATAAAATTCTCGATATGGTGCAGCGACGCATTCCGGCAAAATTCAACTATGATCCCATGATGGACATTCAGGTGCTGAGTCCCATGAATCGTGGCAATGTTGGCACCAACGCCATAAATCATGCCCTGCAGGATGCCCTTAATCCCAATGGATTTGAAATCATTCGTGGTGAGAAAAGATTTCGGGTTGGTGATAGGGTTATGCAAATCCGCAACAATTACGATAAGGACGTATTTAATGGGGATATTGGCCGCATAATTGACCTGGATGTCGAGGATCAGACAATCGTAGTGCAGATGGATGGGAAAAATGTTCCCTATGACTTTTCGGAAATCGATGAAATCGTATTGGCCTATGCCACATCAATTCATAAATCTCAGGGATCTGAATATCCGGCGGTGGTAATACCTCTGGTTACTGCCCACTATGTAATGCTGCAGAGAAATTTGCTCTACACTGCCATAACACGTGGTAAAAATCTTGTGGTGGTGGTGGGCAGCAGAAAAGCTCTCGGAATTGCAGTAAAAAATAATAAAACCATGCAGAGAAACACCTGGTTACATATGCGATTGGATCAATTGGGAACAAAAAAGATAAATAAAGCCGGCAGTTAAACACAATAATTCACCGCAATAATTGAGTTGCGTCAGCAAACATTTTGTGTAGCGAACACATTTCAAAATTTCTTCTCCGGAGCCAACGGCACTTCAAAAGTTATAATTTTTTTTATATTGTATGATGTATTATATTTCTGAGGAATTAGGAAATGCTAGATAAAAATTTTGATCCCCGATCTTTTGAACGTAATTTTTCCTTTGAACTAGAAGCTTCGATCCGCAGGCCGAACGCTGAGCCCTTCATGGTGCTCCTACCTCCACCAAACGTTACAGGGTCTCTGCATGTGGGGCATGCTCTCTGCTACACCCTGCAGGATATTCTGG
>JAIRZO010000043.1 GCA_031267195.1 Holosporaceae bacterium
TCTGATGGAGAGAAGGTGACTGATTTTCCTTCCTCTTCAACTTTCACCGGCTGAATTATTTTAAGCTTTTTTCGTGGTTTAATCTGCCAATGTACCCCGATTTCCAGGATCTTTTTCACAAACATCGCCGCACTGCCATCTAGAATCGGAATCTCTCCTCCGCAGACACGAATGATGGCATTTGATACACCACAAATATACAGCGCTGCCGATAGATGCTCCACCACCGATACTCCGATCTTCCCTCGACCAAGCCTGGTGCACATGGCAGTCGCAGTTACGTGAAGATAGCTGGCTCGTATGGCAGCGGAACCAGCACCCGAATTATCGGCACAGGAGCGGATTATCCCGCCACTATCTGAATCATTGAGAATAACATAGACAATACCAGAATCCACAGGAGCCGGTAGTATAGATACCCGACAATCAACTCCACCGTGAATACCAATGCCTTTGATAACAATTTCCGACTTAACAGTTCCCTGTTGCATGGCAGACCCCGGCGTGCTGATCTAGTTCCGCCGTCCTACAAAACGAAGAATATGAAGAAACAAATTTACAAATTCATGAAATATAAGCGATGCTCCAAACAACACTTTCTTGCCACGAACATTCTCTGAATCAGCATCCGAATACAACCCCTTAATCATCTGCATTGTATAGGCAATGTAACCGGCAAGTACCACGATCGCTACAGCAGAAATGGCCAGCAAAAATGTACTGCTCCTGAAGAACATGTTCATGACGGAAGCCAACATTATGCCAACGAAACCCATAACCATAATCGGGACAAAACCAATAAGATTCTTTTTCGTTACATAGCCATATAAAATCAAAGATAAAAACATCGATGTGGTAACAAAAAATGTGGTAACCAAACTCACGGGAGTATATATAAGGGCGACGGGGGATAGCACCAAGCCCAATAGTGACGTATCCACCAGAAACCAACACAAAGTTGCACTCAATGACAAACTGGGAAATGCAAAATTAAAGCCGACGGACAAGACAAGCCAGGCCACGGCCAATCCGATGCCTGTTTTTTGCATAAATGGCACATACCAGCTGCAGGTTGGGACGAAGGTGGCAATCCCGAAACAAATGGCAAGTCCTACTAAAAAGTACACGAACACCTGACTGATGAAGGCGCGCAATCCGGCACTATACGCCCCGCTTCCAACCGATGTGCCATCAGTCCCAGACCAGCTCCCGCGGCCGATACCGGTATTGGTTCTATAATTGCCAAAATTGCCAATATCTTTCATTCAAACCTCCACTCTAATTAAGAAAACTAAACATCTACAAAAATCTTCTATATTATATCATGCAAGCAAAATTATTGCAAATATTTCGGTTCCATATTGGGCTAGGCGAAGTATGTGCTTGCATCAAAAAAAATCGAATCAAAATGTGGGCCGCTGTTGACCGAAATCGCCTGCGTTTTGATTGGTTTGATGTCGGTAATACAGTTGAAGATATTGCCTAGATTTACGGGTTTCAGGAAATTATCCCGCCGCCCAGTACAACATTGTTAACGTCATAGAAAACACAGTGCTGCCCCTTCGCCATTCCATATTCCGGTTCTTGAAGTTCCACTTGGTATTGATCTGTATTGCAAATGCAAGCAGCCTCATTGCTGTTTGCGACCTCATGTCTCAATAGTTTTGCTTTGATTTTTGAATTAGTGGATCTAATTTGCACAAGGCAATCGCCGGAAAACTCTCTGTTAATGAACTTTACGCACCTCAGGGTAATGAGATTTCCTTTCACCCCTTCTTTATTAGTCACGATGACCTCGTTTTTTTCAACATCAAATCCACAAACGAAAAACGGACCACCGGACAATCCTAATCCCTTTCTTTGACCAATGGTATAGTTGAATATACCATTGTGGCGACCAAGGATATTGCCGTTTTTATCAACTATGCGGCCGGCAATCCCGGCACCGAAACAATTACAGGCACTCTTGCCGCAATTTTCTGAACATTTCGGCATTTTTCCTTCGTAATTTTTTATATATGATACGTAGTCGTTGTTGGCCACGAAGCAGATGTCTTGGCTTTCGGATGACTCGGCAACATGCAAACCGAATTCCCGTGCCATTGCCCTGGTTTCAGTTTTTTTATATTCTCCTAATGGAAAAATGGCGCAGGACAGAATATCTCTATCAACCGCATAGAGAAAATAGCTCTGATCTTTTTTAATATCCACTGCCTGCCGCAACTCCAGGCGCTGATCATCGACTGCACTGAGTCGCACATAGTGCCCCGTAGCAAGAAAATCCGCATCATGCCGTTTTCTAAATGCATTGATGAACTGGAATTTCACATGGGTGTTGCACATGATGCAGGGATTGGGGGTATGGCCATCGAGATACGAATCAACAAAATAATCCGTAACATATTTTTTGAAATCCGCCACACAGTCTATGACTTCGTGCTGTATTCCAAGAAAATCCGCAACCTTTTTTGCATTCGCTATGGCCATTTGGCTCTTGGGAGCCTCAAACATTTTTAATGTGCAGCCAACCACCTCATGACCATTTGATTTCAAAATGGCTGCAACAGATGAGCTGTCGACTCCACCGGACAATCCCACAACACATTTCATTATCACCTCACTCGTTCATTATTTTTCCACATTCTCCATTTTATTGTTATAATGATGCTCCTGTACAGCATATTTTTTATGAAGTTATAAAAGTTATCATTTATAATACATACCAATGTATGTGATCTCAATAGATTTGGAAGCGCGGCAAAAAAATGACAATTGCTCATCTAATAGCATTAGTAGTTCTCTGTGCCATGATGTCGGGGCTCGTCATGTCGTCATTTGGTTATTCGCCCATCATCGGCTACATAGTGGCTGGAGTTATTCTGGGTCCATCATGCTGTAAGCTTATCCAGAATCAGGAAGTGATTGGAATATTTTCTGAAATGGGGATTTTATTCCTACTGTTTGCCATAGGACTAAATCTTTCTCTAGAAAAAATGAAAAACATATGGAAGACATCGTTTATTGCAACACTGCTATCAACAGTTATCATATATGCCGGAATATTGCTGGTGGGACATTTTCTGCTTGTGTCTCATGCAAAAATAGTACTCATGGCCTTTTGCGTCGCTCTTTCGTCAACGGCCGTAACAGCCAAGTCGCTAAAATTGCTTAAGGAACGTGATGAGAGCATAGAATATAACACCATTGGAATCCTCATTGTCCAGGATCTTGTGGCACTGGTCATGGTACTGATTGTTGATATACTTGGAGCAAAAGTCGAACATCTTTATGATATTTACAAAAACATCATAGTCATGTTGGCGGCATCTGTGGTTGCTTTTTACTTTCTGCATTCCATGCACTTCACCAATAAACTTTCGCATTTCCTCAAAAAACACAACGATATGATCGGCATATGTGTGTTCGGCATATGCTTGGGCAGTGCCGTTATTGCGGAACTCGCAGGATTATCTGCGGCGTTTGGCGCCTTTATAGCTGGATTGATGCTAGGAAACTCCAGCATAAAGGAACAAATAAGAAGCACCGCCAGTCCCATCGAAGAAATTTTACTGATGACATTTTTTTTAGGTGTAGGTCTTTTAGTGGATCTGCGATTCATGGTTAATAATTTCAAACTTATTTTCCTCGCACTGCTATTTGTTGCCTTTGGCAAGACCATCATTAACATTTTTGTACTACGTCTATGCAAATTTTCTCTGAAAGATGCATTTGTCATAAGTGTATTGCTAGCGAATACTGGAGAGTTCTCTTTCATGCTCTGCTATACCGCTAGTAGAGTTGGATTGGTGGACTATGCAAGCATCAAATTCCTAGCTAATCTAACGGTGATGAGTTTGGTTTTGAGTCCATTTTGGCTGGTCATTGCCCAGCGCTGTCTACACTTGGCCAAACGAGTCAACATTGCTTCATCAAAGGAGTTTTATAAATTAGCATTGGACAATGAGATACGAAAAATTAAACACATATCAAAAACAATGGTGAATTTTATCGAAAAGACCTTTAGAAGGGAAAAAAAGTAACAGTAATGTGAGATAATAACGCGAACTATGGATTAGCTAACGCATTGTAATTTCCGTAAAAAGAGGTGAAATAGAAGGTTTTTTTGGAGCCAATTGATAGGCTA
>JAIRZO010000008.1 GCA_031267195.1 Holosporaceae bacterium
CAAAATCCAAAAGAGGACTACACAAACCTCCCTATAGTTTAGCAACATAATAATATTAATGGATGAAGGAGAATATTTCCAAAAAACATCCGCACTATGCGGGACACAGGCAGCGGTTGAGGGATAGGTTTTTTAAATATCCTTCAGCACTGCGCGATTATGAGTTGATTGAACTGTTACTTTTCTATTCTAATCCACGTAAAGACACTAAATTACTAGCCAAGAAGTTACTTTCAAATTTTAAAAGTATCAGGAAATTAATTTTTGCGGACCCGATGGAGCTAAAAAAAATAAACGGCATAGGCGATTTCACCATTGTTTTGATCAAATTACTGAATAAATTGTTCGATAAGATGCTTCTAGATGATGTCGTTTCATCCGCCACCATTTCCTCGAGCGGACAGGTGATTGGTTACTATAAAAATACCATTGGTTGCCTAAAAAATGAACAATTGCGAGTGATGTTTCTTAACAACAAAAATAAACTATTGGCGGATGAGGTCGTGCAGACGGGAACTGTGAATACGGTGGCGATTTATCCGCGGGAAATTATTCGGATGGCGCTGGAATATGGCGCCAGTGCAATTATTATAGTGCACAATCATCCCAGCGGAGATCCGCAGCCTTCAAGGCAGGACATGATTGTAACCAAATCCCTGAAGGAAGTTGCCCAAAAACTCGATATTATGCTGCTGGATCATCTCATTATCGGCAAAGATACCTACAAATCCCTCAAAGAAATGAATCTTATATGAGGTCATTGCTCTAAAAATCATTCACAAAAGTTTCGGCTGCGTCTGATTAGACATAGATTTAGACAACCACAGGTTGATAAAAGCTGTGTCTATAACATGAGCCAGCAACACACGATATGTAATTTGTATTTAAGAAAAATAGAACAGTTCATTATAAATTGCTTCTAGCAGATCAAATATACTCCATCACGCTGAGAAGTTGGATTTTTTGAGTATGTAAAAATTATCATTGATTCTGGATCGCATTTTTTCTGCGATGTAGTTCCAAGTATTCCAGAAAAATGCCATGATATCGTGTTTAAATTCTCTGACAGTTTTGAAATATCTGTTGTTTCTGACATATTCATTCATCACTTTCCAAAGTCGTTCTATGGGGTTCAAATTTGGACTGTATGGAGGAAGAAAATGCAGCACAATGTCTCTTTCCTTCGCAGCTTTGAGCGTTTTTTCGCTGGTATGATACCCGCTTTGATCCAGAATAATATGTATCTTTCCGGGATATTTTTCTTTCAGAAAATCAAAGAATTCGATGATTGAATCACTGTTAACAGTTTGAAATCTCATGACTTTTACCTCCATGCTTTTTAAATTAATCGCTCCAATTATATTCAATCTTGTTCTTGAACCACTTGTTTTTATTAGTTTTTCAACGCCTGTTCTGATCCAACCGCAGCTCACTTTGGTGTTCATGGTCGAATGAACTGCGTCCATGAACAAAATCGGCTCATCTTCCGGAGTATTTTTCACGAACTCTTTGTATGCATTAACAAATCTTTTCTGAGCAACCGTATCCACATTCTTCGGATTCGTTTTTGACTTTTTATGAGAAAAACCATGAAATCTCAACCAATTCGCCATGCCTCGATGTGCGTAGACAACCCCATATTTTTTCTTCACATACTCGCAAATTTCAGCAGATTTCGCGTACGTATGCTTTTCAAGATGCTCTAGCAACTCGTTTTTCTGTTCTTCGGATAATTTCCCAACCGATCCACCGGTTTTTATGCTTAATTTTCGCTCATTTATGAACTCTTCTACCTGCTTGCTGATGGTTTCCTCCTCCCAAAACAATGCCTCTGATATTTTCTTGTACGTCCAGCCTCTGTGCGACAGTAACACAGCTTTAATGCGATCCCTCGTCCGACCATCCTTTTCAGTACGATGCCTGCTGCGCAGCTCTTCGTACTCTTCTTTGCTTAAAAAATTTTTCTTCATCTTTCTACTATAACACACTTCTTCTAAAAATCTAACTTCTTAGCGTGATGGAGTATATAAGCTGCAAACAAAAAATGCCACTCAACATAGTATTGATAAAATTCTCCATAGGCGGCTAGCTTACGAGTCATCGTTTGTTTAAAAACTTTAGTCATAATTTTTACAACCGCCACTTGCATTTTGTGGCCGCCATGTGTAATGCTAGAATTGATGATGGATGTTTGAGTTGTTGTTTAGTTGCTTCTGATGGTCTGTGGTGGTGTGATTTTTTCGGACTTTTCTAAACTTCACATGATGGTATGGAGTAATTGTTGGCAGTTAACTTTTTGTAAAATATTTTTTTTTATTATAGATAATATGACTTGCTAAGGGTGAAAGGTTTATAAATCTGGTTTTTGCCATCGGTCCAATGTTTATCTGCCTTTGGAGCTGCATTGTGTGCAGCGGAGTAAAGCGCGCGAATTTTGGTGGGTTCGAGATTATTTACGGCGGAGCTGCTCTGTAGCAGTGTGTGTTCATGTTTCTCTACGGAGTTCTCCTATAGTGTAGATATTGTTCGTTTCGAAAATAACTGATGAAAACGATGGTAAAAGGAATGGTAGTTCTGCTTTTGGCATGAGGAAGAATAGTAGTTTTTTTTTTAGCGGTTAGCTGGAAAAGGTAGTTTTGATGCAAGTTATTAATGAAGGTGAAAGCATAAGGGTTACTGGAAGAATAAAATGGTTCAACCAGTTTAAGGGTTATGGTTTTGTGGAGGCGGAAAGCGTTCCTGAGGATATTTTTTTACACTTTTCTGTGATAGATCAGTCCGGCATTAGGCAATTGAGCAATGATGACATTGTCATATGTGATGTAAAAAAATCCAACCGAGGATACCAGGTTAGCTGTGTACTGGAAATCGTAAGCCACAACAAATACGAAGTGGACGGAGGGCGAGTGAAACTGGTTACGGCAAACATGAGGTGGTTTAATCCAGCAAAGGGATTTGGGTTTGCACGCATGGATTCGGGAGAAGATGTTTTTATTCATTCGAATCTGCTAAAAAAGCACAAACTAGAGACCATAGAACACGGACAGACCGTCTCGCTGATGGTTCATCGCACAAATTTTGGCTATGAGGCAACTGATTTGATCCTATAGCGTTCAAGAAATAGCTGCGATGGTGCAGCTGGGTGGGGCATCCGCAATCTGATGCCGGATCCGGGAATGGATTAATGGTTCATTAATTAGACTTCTCATATATACTCATTCAAGATGAAACTCCGGACTTGGAAAACTGTAATTGCCGTGAATTTTTGCCTTCGAAATCCAGCTTCTTATTTCGAAAGAGTATAGGTTCTCTGTCTCCAGTTGATGACAGTTCTGTGATTATTCGAATACCCATTCGACAGTGTTATTAATGCGAATTATGGATTAGATTGCTCATATTTCAAGACATTCCAATGTTTAATTAAATATTCTCGTACTAGACTCTGTCGTCATGAGATGATATATGTTATACTGGCATGAGAGCCATGTATAGGAGTAGGAGAATGGAATTAGCAC
>JAIRZO010000012.1 GCA_031267195.1 Holosporaceae bacterium
ATTCAATGCGATATGTCTAAAGATAGCCATAATTTGAGGTGCATTTTCCTTCCTAATTCGCGATTGATCATCTCCAAACAACATATCCAAAACCCAATTGTAGGCTATTTTCGATTGCCAATGACTTCGAATTTTTTTAGTGCAATTTGAGGGATATCCTGCAGAGAAAATAGGTAATATCGCGTTTCTTTCGTGATTTTTCCTTTGATTTCTCTTGTTGATTCGATGCATATACTCATTCAAAATAAGAAGCTGGATTTCGAAGGCGAAAATTCACGACAATTATAGCCTTCCAAGTCCGAAATCTCATCTTGAATGAGTATATATTTTAACTCATTAACTCTTCCCCTACAATATGGGACCATACACTAATCAATTTTGCATTACAGATCGCATTATTATTTTTCGTGCTCTTTTTTCACAAAAGGCAGCATAAAAACTCCACTAATAAAGAATGCTGCGGCTATCAGTAGTGATGATAGCGTCGATTCCACTATCATCAGAAGACAAAACGCTGCCGCAATGATCCCTATGATGGCTTTGCCCACCATTCTTTCACGAATTACTTCCTTCAGGAAAACCAGACAGCAAATCATATAAATCATCAAGAATGCCTTAACGGAAAAATCTATTATGCAGTTGATTTGAGAGCTAAAATTATCGCTTTTTGTGAGCAGTATAATGGGAAGCATACCCACACAGCTGATGATTACGCTAGCATAGGGAGATCCGCTGGAATTTTTCTTTGCAAATATTTTCGGCAGCAGTCCATCCTGAGCCAATCCCAATGATATTTGTGCCGACGTTAGGGTCCAGGCATTCAGAGTACCGATGCAAACAATGGAGGCAATTATCGACAATAGGATGGATATGTTTTTTCCAAGCACTATCTCTATGGCATCCACAAATGGAGCATTGCAGACGGCCAATTGTGCTTCCGGAATCACCCCCATGATGCTAACACTATTGATGAGATAAACTACGGCCACACCGCAGGTCCCTGCGATTATGGCGTTTGGAATTGTTTTTTCCGGATTTTTTACTGCCCCAGCCGGGGTTGTCGCACATTCCACCCCTATAAATCCCCAAAAACAAAGAACCGTTACTGCAGTTATCAGCTCCAGAATCGAGGTGGAAGCGTGTTCCGGCGCCAATGCAATGTTGGAAGCATCGAAATTTCCAGCAATTACAGCCGGCACCACTATGAATGGGATAAATTTCATTAGGGTAAGGACAAGTTCAACTCGCCCAGATAATTCAACACTTTTGCAGTTCAGAACACATACCGCCGCCAGCAGGCTCATCTCCAATATAAAAGTTAGGATCGGAGAAATGGTGCCCATGATCGGACTCAGGTAGGATACGCTCAATACCACTAACACAGTACTGCTAACCCAGGAAACAAGCCAATAGGCCCACCCCACATAGAAGCCGAACATGCGCCCAAATACTATCTGCACGTATTTGTGAGGACCTCCGGTTTGAGGAAATCTAGTGCATAACTCAGCAAATACCATGGCCAACATAATGGCCCCTAATCCCGCCAAACACCAACCCAAAATTCCCAAAAAACCATAGGGAGCAAGACTTGATGGCAAAACAAATATACCAGAACCAATCTGACTACCAAAAACGATCGATAGTACAGACCAAAAACCCATCTTTTTTGCCACAGCAATTACTCCATCAATTCACCAAATAAAAAACACTCCACCAAGCAACAGATGCATTGTAACAATATTCTTCCTCGAAATCACCATGTGGGACTTTGGGAATTGCCCTGCAAATATAGAAATCCACACTTAACTCTCTGATTTTTAATGATTTTCAGTAAATACCTCAAGAGTTGAGCAAAACCTGAAAAACAATATCCCCATGTGACACTTTTTCTATAGTCAGTTGGCAATTCCTCAGCGACCTTGCCATCTATCTTAGCTTCTGGCTGAAAATGCCGTAAACAATGTTCCTTCATCCAGGTAATCCAACTCACCCCCCATGGGAATACCATGGGCAAGCGATGATATTTTTATTCTTTTATCCACCAGAAAATTTCTAATGTAGTGATCCGTCATTTGTCCTTCAACAGTTGCACTTAAAGCTATGATGATTTCTTTTACCTCATTCTTCCGGCAGCGCTCCAACAGCTGGTCCAAAAAAAGTGACTCTGGGCCACGTCCTTCGATGGAGGACAGTAGGCCATTTAGCACATGATATTGTCCTCGGAAACAGGAAGTTCTTTCTATAGCCCACAAATCTGCCACATTTTCTATGACGCAGATAATGTCTCTGGATCTCGATTTATCCGTACATATGGAGCAACAATCCACTAAGGTATCCAGGTTGCGACAACAAGGACAAACCTTTATGCTGTTAAAGACATTTGTAAAACTCAGCAGCAGAGGTTCAAACAATTCGTCCCTGTGCTTCAAAAGATGCAGCACGATGCGGCGAGCTGATCTAGGTCCCAGTCCCGGCAATCTGGAGATTTTTTGCAGCAATACTTTTATATCCGGTCCCATTCCCATCCAGTTCATCTAGCAAATGCTAAAAAAATTCTCGAAAACATAAGCAAGGACAACATTCTTGTCCAGAAGAAGTCGCTGTGCCTTCTGCAACATGGATATTATATCCATAATTTTTGCTATTTTTACATCCAATTCTACCGATGCCGGCATATTGTTCAATAGCATGTTGCTATAGTCATACATAATGCGCAGAATACATTCCTTTATGAAGGGAAAGTGGGTTGCTGTGTAGGTGTCCATCAGATGCGTGATGTTTTTGCTAACTTCGTCATCCAGAGAATTACTATGAAAAATGTGGTTCAGTATATCCCAAACGATAATTCCATTATTGTGCTGTAATTGCAGGGCATATCCAATGGATCCGCCGGACAACTTTGCAAATTCGTGGGCGTTTGAAACACCGGTATTTTCGAGATACGACTGCACCATGCTAATTTCCAGTGGATGGAAATTCATGCGTGCCGATCTAGAAAGCAGAGTTTTGGGCATCGATCCAACATTGCAGCAGATCATGATAATTACGCTGTAAGCGGGAGGTTCTTCTAGAGCTTTTAGCAGAGAATTATGAATGCTTCTGTTTAGATTTTCGGCTCCATTTAGCAGAAGAACACGATGGCGTGATAAAGCCGGCATTTTTTTGAATTTCACCATTAATTGGCGGATATTTTCAATGGAGATGGCAGCATCGGCATAATCTTCCAGTATAAACAAATCCGGATGAGTCCGCGTTTCCACTAACTTATGCACCGGATGCTGCTGTGGTACATCGAGCACATCGCCGGAGGGAATCGTTTCGGACAGCAGACATCTGGCAAATCTATTGGCCATTGTAAATTTTCCAACACCCACAGGACCATTGAAAACCCAAGTTGGGAATATCTTCCCAGAACGAATGGAGCCGGCAAGAGCGCTTTCTATTTTTTCATGTCCAAATATCTTGTGTGATCCAATTTCATTGTGTAGCATTTTATTCAAGTCACTTTATCTTATAGAAATCCACCCATCAGATGGTATTATTAACTAAGCCAAACGGCAATAAGTTAGTTTTTGTGGTGAGATTTTTACAATGAAAAAAATAGCGCTTGTTAGCGGTGGTACCAGAGGTATTGGTGCAGGAATTGCTAAAGCACTGAATAATGCCGGATATGCGGTTGCTGTAAACTACAATAGCAATGCTGCAGCGGCACAGTCCTTCAGCAAAGAGACAGGTATTCCAGCATTTTCCTGGGATGTGGCCGACTTCGATGCCTGCGAAGCCGGAGTCATGACCGTCTGCTCGGCATTGGGAGGTGATATCGACGTGCTCATAAATAACGCTGGCGTCATAAGGGATGCCATGCTTCATAAAATGGATCCGGCCAGCTGGCGTTTTGTGCTGGAAACGAATCTTACGTCGGTGTTCAACATGTGTCGTATTGTGGTGCCGAAAATGCGAGAAAAACAATATGGCAGGATCGTTAATATCAGTTCCATCAATGGCCTAAGAGGACAGGTGGGACAAACAAATTATACAGCAGCGAAAGCCGGCATCGTGGGATTCACCAAGGCATTAGCTTTGGAATCTGCGGCCAAAGGCATTACTATAAATGCAATTGCTCCGGGATATATATCTACAGATATGACAGAAACCATAAAAAGTGATATACTGGAACAGATAGTTGATACCATTCCGGTTGGAAGATTTGGTCGGGTTGATGAAGTTGCCAATGCAGTGTTGTTTTTGGTCGGTGATACAGCGGCATTTATCACAGGAATGGTGTTGAGTATCAATGGCGGGCAGTATATGTAGTATTTGTGGATGAGTATCATAGAAAAATGAAAGGCCATCATATGGAGGCAAGAAGCGGACATTTGCTGGAAACGGCGGTTGGTTTTGTGGTGTTGGTAGTAACTCTACTTTTTGCTAATCACATCTATAGTAAATCTGGTTGGAAAAAGATTGACGGTTTCACTCTTACCGCCAAATTCAACAAAATTG
>JAIRZO010000019.1 GCA_031267195.1 Holosporaceae bacterium
ACTCTATCTGTTATATCATGTCTCCTGTGTGCTAATTCCATTCTCCTACTCCTATACATGGCTCTCATGCCAGTATAACATATATCATCTCATGACGACAGAGTCTAAACCTACTTTGTTCATCCAAATCTCCATCACTCTAAACTCATATGGAGATCTTCTCTTATCCTTCTATTTTTTTAAACCTTTTTCGTGAGGTGGCCCTGTAAAATTCACAGGTTTGTGTTGAAAGTTTTGTGCTCACGCATTAAGATCAAGTCTATATATTTTAGGATGGAATTGTATGACATGATAAAAACCTATGCAGTAACTTTGGTAGTTTTGCTTTCAACGCTGTGCACAACCGCAGCATTTGCCTATGATCCAAGTGAATTAGCGGAGGCCATACGGGATATAAGTGGACAGCTGGAGGAGTTAAAAAAAAAAGTAGCTGACCAGCAGATAGAAATTGACGCGCTGCGGGTAGAATTAAAAAAACATAAGGACGAACAATCTGTTAGAGCCACAGCAGACATCATTTTAAAAAAATCACCGGAGGAAATTATTCAGATTGCTGTCGATGAAATGTCCAGCGGAGATACTGAAGGTGCTCGTCATTTGCTGGAAACGTTCATCAAAAATAATTCCCAGAGTATTTATGTTGGGAAAATGGAACACTACATAGGAAATTCCTATTTCCAGGATCATAAATACAAAGAAGCGGCAACGGCCTATTTAAGCAGCTACGAACACAATGCTACCGGCAGCAAATCGGCAGAATCTCTGCACAAACTTGCTCAGTGCTTGAAAAAAATGTCCGAAGCAGCAGAATCAGAAGTCGATCGGAGCAAACTGCAGCAGAATTGCCAAACCACCGCCAGAAAATTAATCAATGATCATCCAAATTATGAGCAACTTGCTGATGTGAAACGCGAATTTGGTATTCCATGAATGCGAAAAATCACGGGATCTCAACAAAAAATGTAGTAATCGCATTTGACTTTGTTGATGCAGCGGATTCCATTGATTTTTTTTTCAACGAAATCAATGAATTGATCACCGCTCCGGTGAACAACGATGATTCGGCAAATATTTTGCCGTCATCCGGTGCCGGAGGCTGCGCGAAAATTTGCTGTGCCGTATCCGGAGGTCCTGACAGCATGGCCCTGCTAACGTTGGCCATTGGATGGGCGTGGCCAAAGCGCATTCAAATAATCTGCGTAACAGTGGATCATAAATTACGTCCAGAATCTACGGCCGAGGCACATTTCGTTAAGGATTTTTGTCGTCAGCACAACATTCCACATGAAATACTCACCTGGCAGCGCGATTCAGGGATAAATATTCCCCGGAGCAAAATAGAAATACTGGCACGGGATGCCCGTTACAACTTGATTTGTGATTTCTGTCATCGTGAAAATATAGGAATTGTGTTAACGGGACACAATTGGAACGATCAGTTGGAAACATTCGAAATAAGGCAATCTCGTGGAAGTTACAATCACGGATTAGCTGGCATGAGCAGAGCAAGATCTCTGGACCATGACGTAAAACTGCTGCGTCCGCTTCTGCATTTTTCCAAGCAACATCTTGCAGATTTTCTTCAGCACCGAAATATATCTTGGCAGCAAGATCCTATGAATGACTGCAATGAATTTATGCGATCGGCCATCCGGAAACGCATCCTAGCCTACGACCAAACGCAGCTGCTACGTGCTTCGAATAGAATAGTCGTACTCGGGAAACAGCGTCGCTCCATTGAAGTGTGTGCCGTAGAATTTTTGCGCAGCGGAAATGTATGCTGGAGGGAAAAGAACGGAAGCACTTCGCTAAATCTCACTGCTTTTATGTCTGAAAATCAACAAATCCAGAAGGAAATTTTAAAGAGAATTATTTGGAATATTGGACAGAAGAAATATCAAACCCACATTAGCGAGATCATGCTGCAAAAAATTCTAATGGGAAAAATTAATACCATCGGTCGATGCCTCATAAAAATCAAAAACAATATTGTTAACATCGCCGTAGAGCACAGAAAATCCTATGAACACGTGTCATTGTCTAAGAATTATGATAAAGAATTGGACGAATGTGGACTCGAATGTAGATTGCTTTATGTTAACCAAGATCGTAAAATCCCCATGGAGAGAGTTAATCGCATTCACAACAGGGGTGGTCTGCTGGACGTGTTTGTTGTTTAGTATAAGTTGGTTTCTATGGGGAAAAAACGAATAAAAAGTAGCCATAAAAATATCGCTTTCTGGATTATAATTGCTACGTTTTCCTATGTGCTGTTCAATGCATTCTTCGGATCGAGAAGTGATATCACGAATGTTGCCTATTCCGACTTTGTGTCTGACGTGGAAAATGGGAAAATTGTCAGCGTTACCATAAAAGGTCACATAATTGACGGCATCACTAAAGATGGTCGAATGTTCAGCACCTATGAGCCGCATGATCCGAATTTGGTCAACAGATTATTGGTGAAAAATATATCCCTTGTTGCCGGACCGAGCGAAAGCAGTGCGTCTCTGTTGCATTTCTTTTTTAGTGGCCTATTGCCACTGCTGATTATCCTCGGCTTCTGGTTCTTTTTTATGCGTCAAATGCAATCCAGTGGCAATAGGGCATTGGGCTTCGGTAAATCCAAAGCAAAACTTCTGAATGAAAAAGCCACAAAGATAACCTTCGCCGATGTTGCCGGTGTGGATGAAGCAAAAGCTGAGCTGGAAGAGATTGTTGACTTTCTAAAAGATCCATACAAATTCAGTCGATTGGGTGGAAAAATTCCTAATGGAGTCCTTTTGGTTGGTTCTCCCGGAACCGGAAAAACATTGCTGGCTCGGGCCATAGCCGGTGAAGCTAATGTGCCATTTTTTAGCATTTCCGGCTCTGAATTCGTTGAGATGTTTGTTGGTGTTGGTGCCAGTCGTGTTAGAGATATGTTTGAGCAAGGGAAAAAGAGCGCTCCCTGCATCGTGTTTATTGACGAGATAGATGCTGTTGGTCGTCACCGTGGGTTTGGTTTGGGTGGAGGCAACGACGAGCGGGAGCAAACTCTTAATCAGCTGCTGGTGGAAATGGACGGTTTTGAGAAAAACAGCGGAGTAATTATCATATCTGCCACTAATAGGCCTGATGTGCTTGATCCGGCGCTATTGCGCCCCGGAAGATTCAACAGGCAGGTGGTGGTGCCGGTACCTGATTTAAATGGGCGCGAAAAAATTCTTCGAGTTCATTTGAGAAATGTTCCCTTATCCTCTGACGTAGATCCTCTTGTGCTTGCGCGCGGCACCCCCGGTTTCTCCGGCGCCGATTTAGCTAATCTGGTGAATGAAGCCGCCTTGTTAGCGGCCAGGAGAGGAAAACGCACAGTGGGTATGGATGAATTGGAGGAATCAAAGGACAAAGTCATGATGGGGGCAGAGCGCAGATCCATGGCCATGACGGAGGAAGAAAAAAAACTAACAGCCTACCATGAAGCTGGTCACGCCATCGTTGCCGTTAATCTTCCGGAGTCCGATCCCATACACAAGGCCACGATAATTCCAAGAGGCAGCACATTGGGCATGGTAATGCGTATTCCAATTACCGATAGGTTATCCGTGTCTCGCCTAAAACTGGAAGCAGACATGACAGTTGCCGCCGGAGGAAGGATAGCCGAGGAGCTGATTTTCGGGGCCGAAAAAATTACTACGGGCGCCTCATCTGATATCGAAAACGTTACCCGCATTGCTAGACGCATGGTGGTGGATTGGGGAATGAGTGAGAAGTTGGGGTTCCTATCCTATGCAGACGAAGGAGCTCACGAAGTTTTCCTCGGTCATTCCAGCACGGCGAGTAAAAATATATCCGAAGTTACGGCGCAGGAAATTGATTCGGAGATACGAAGCGTCGTTGACAGGACATACAAAAAAGCCGAAACCATCCTAAAAAGCAATCAGGAAGCTCTGGAACTGCTCGCCAATGGTCTATTGGAGCACGAGACATTGTCCGGCGAGGAAATTAATAGAATAATAGAAGGTCAAAAGGTGGAGAAGCGAATACGGAAAGACTACAATTTCCATACGTCGGAGAAAACGAAAATGCCTACCCTGGAACCGAAAGAGCATGACGGAGAA
>JAIRZO010000048.1 GCA_031267195.1 Holosporaceae bacterium
ATCCGCTTTTTTATTTCCCGCTCAAACCCCCTTTCCACCGGCTGATAGAACTTTTTCCGGGACAATTCATCCGGGAAAAAATTATCGCCGGAAAAAGCATTTGGTGCATTGTGGTCATAGACATATCCTTCTCCGTAATTCAACTCCTTCATCAGCTTGGTCGGTGCGTTGCGAATTTTTTTTGGAGTCGGCAATGATCCGTAAAATTCAGCACATTTTTTAGATTGATTATGGGCCATATAGCCAGCATTCGATTTTGGAGCTGTTGCCATGTATATGACTGCGTTCGTTATGGCCAGCTCTCCCTCCGGAGAACCGAGAATGGAATAGGATTGATGAGCGGCAAGTGCCTGCAGCAGAGCATCAGGATCCGCCAATCCAACATCTTCACTGGCGAATCTTATGAGACGCCTTATAATGAACAGTGGATTTTCTCCCGCCAATAACATTCGGTTAGTCCAGTAGAGGGCTGCGTCCACATCAGATCCACGCAGCGATTTGTGAAATGCGCTGATGAGATTGTAGTGTTCCTCCTGAACATTGTCATAGACCAGCGCTCTTCTTGGAGTAATTTTCTGCAATTCTTCGATGGATAATTCATTCTGCACATGCAATGAGAGTAGTTCCTCCGCCCTGTTTAGCAAATATCTGCCATCACCGTCAGCCATGAGACACAGATGTTGTCGCGCCTCCGGTGAAAGAGGCAGCCTACGATCCATAAATTTCTCGGCTCGCCACAAGATTTTATCCAAATCTTCCAGCCGCAGGCGATTAAATGTAATAACTTTGCAGCGGGACAGCAGAGCTGGCCTCAACTCGAACGATGGATTTTCCGTCGTGGTGCCGATCAGTATGAGGGATCCGTTTTCTAGATGGGGGAGAAAAATGTCCTGCTGACTCTTGTTTAGGTGATGAATTTCGTCGATGATGAGCAGGGTCTTTTGGGATGGATCACGCGCCAATTCATCAAAAATAGTCTTGAATTTTGCCGTTGCGTGGGTGACGGCGGAGGTTTCCTCATATTTCAGTCCGCTTTTTTTCGCCACAATTTTTGCAAAGGAAGTCTTGCCGGATCCCGGAGGTCCCCACAGGACAAGCGACGGCGGATTTTCATATAAATTTTCATATAACTGTACCTGATTCTCAACCTCCTGGCCAACGAGCTCGGAAATTTTACATGGGCGAATTCTATCCGCCAACGGAGGAATTTGTTCAAATAACTGCAAACCATGCCATCCAAAGCATCCCGGAGTTCGGAACACACATCTTAGGTAGACTTCGTTTTTTTATATATGAAATACGATGCCATAAAATACACAAGAATCAAGGCAGCAATTTTTACGTATTTCAAACCACCTTCCGCCGATTCCAACATATCAGCAAATACATAACCGACTCCCGCGACTATTATTGACCACACCATCGCTGCCGGCACATTGAGACTTGAGAATTTCTTTGGTGTGATTTTCGCCATGCCAATGACGATGGGGGTTATGTTCCGAATGCCATAGGCGAATCTTGAGCCGAATATGAAAAGAGTGTCATATTCGCGTAAAAATTTCATCACTTTTTCACATTTTTTCTGCCAATTGGGGAATTTTTCCAAAATTCTGACGCCATAACTTCTTCCGATGAAAAAAAGACACTGTTCAGTCATCATGGTTCCCAAAAATGCGAAAAACACAACCAGCGGCAGGGACAGCAATCCATGTCGACTCAAAACGCCAGCGGTGATAACCGCTATTTCTCCTTCTATGCAGGCAAATATGAAAACACATAAATAACCATGATTTCTTATCAGCTCATCAACAATCACTTTTCCATCTCCTCAACGGACTACATTTTCCACCCACCTATTCATCAGTGAAATAATAGCAAAATTTGAAGAGCTTGACAACGTTGGTTCCGATTGATTCCGCGATTTTTGAGAGCAGTTTCTGCATTTTCCAGATAATCACATAAAAACATCTATTGACATTTTCTTTTCTATCTGTTATTTTCTTACTCGAACGATGTGATTTTCAGCGGTGTCGGAAGTCAGGAATGCTTCTGGCCGCAGAGTTACATCAGCTGACGTTCTGTTGATTTAGTATCGACGGAGTTGATCGAAGACCATCGGTGCCCTTGGCTTAAACTTGCCGTTGCAGATTAACTGGATTTTATTATCCTTTTTTCTATTATTATTCGACGTGCTCTTCTGATTAAAATTGACTCCGCGGCAACTGTTTAGCTGATTTGTACGAGGGAGATTATACAGTGGATAAGAGTCAGAAGCCAACGATAATCGCAAAAATAAAACAAAGTTTTGAAAAAAGTACTGCGGTTTTCGTAATCAATCAAAACAAAATGACGGTGGCTAACTCGGAGGATTTGCGGAAGCAATTGAGGGAATCTTCGTCACAATATTTAGTCTGTAAAAATACGCTGGCTCGATTGGCGGTAACAGGAACCACCTTCGAAAATATCCTTCCTCATTTGGGAGGACAGCTGGCGCTGATATTTTCTGCTGACATCACCGCATCAGCAAAAATTATCGATGAATATTCTACCAAAAACGATGGGAAAATTTCCATCATCTGCGGTGGATATGATGGTAAGTTGCTGAGTACGGCTGATGTAAAAATGTTAGCGAAATTGCCGAAACTCGATGAACTTCGGGCCAAGATCATCGCCATTATCCAGACGCCGGCGCAGCGGTTGGCTGTGCTGCAGCAAGCTCCAGCGACTCAACTCTGCCGGGTTTTGAAAGCCTATGCGGAACGGTGATAGACAATTGTTTTTTGAAGGTTGGTTGTAGATAATTAAAAAGGAGGAAAAAATGGCTGCGAATTTAGATAAAATCGTTGAAGAGCTATCCAAGCTAACAGTTTTGGAGGCTGCTGATTTGAGCAAAAAATTGGAAGAAACCTGGGGCGTCTCAGCAGCTGCTCCGGTAGCGGTGGCTGCGGCTGCTGCGCCAGCAGCTGTGGTTGAAGAGAAAACGGAATTCGATGTAATCCTGACTGACGCTGGGGCTTCCAAAATCGGTGTCATAAAAGTTGTTCGTGAACTAACCGGACTGGGATTGACGGAAGCAAAAACCCTGGTAGAATCCGCACCTAAGGCACTGAAGGAGGCGGTATCCAAGGACGAAGCTCAGAAGATGAAAGAAAAACTTGAGGGAGCCGGCGCTAAAGTTGACGTGAAATAAATTCCTTGATTCACCAGGTTCTGGATGACCTGGTGGCTGCGGTTTCTTTCTGCGCTACGTGTAGACCCAAGCCCGCTATGGGATTCACTGGGGCTGGCTGATGCTTTACTGGTGATGGTCTGTTTCAGCTTCCTGACTCTGTTTTTGTCTCGGCTATGCATCTGCTCCGCGGTTAGTCCAGAGGACGTTTGAATGATTAGGACATTTTCGGTTGCTTTGCTTTGCCTTGCGGGATTGATCATTGCCTCATCCAGTGGTGCCAAAATTATCAGTAGCGAGAAGCTGGCTGACATTGAGCGCGTAATTGCTGAAGCGGATTCCGAAACTCTGCTGATTTTTGATTGTGACGGTGTTATTTGGGAATCTGCTGCAAGGGCTTTTCAGGGTGACGAGAAGAGAGTTACAAAGGCTTTTATGAAAAAATACCTCGCTACACTATCGGTGGCAGCTGAGGAAAAAATACTACGTTATTTGTGGGAAAAAGTTCCCAAACAACTGCTGGAAGAAAAAATGCCGGCTTTGATAGCTGTTGCCCAATCCCGCGGCATAAAGACTTTAATGTTGACGGGAGCTGGTGTTGGGAGAATCGGAACCACATCTCGGGAAACACGCACCATTCAACATCTTTTGCATCACGGTATTAGTTTTGGAAATTCGTGGAATTTGGGGAAAATGACCTTTGATCATTTGTTGAGTTTCCATAGGGGTGCAGTGTCCGCTGCCACATTCAGCAGCGGGATTCTGTTCTCCATTACACAGGATAAAGGCGTTGTGTTACGCGCATTTTTAGAGAAAATCCCCTCTTACAAATTCAAAAAAATAATCTTCATTGACGATAAAATGAAACATTTAAAATCCGTTGAGACAGTTGCCGATGAGATCGGCGCAGAATTTGTAGGCATAGAGTATACCATTGCAAAAAAGAAAAAACGGACCCCAGCAGATTTGACAAAAATTAAAAGAGAGCTGGTCAATTTCTTAAAAACAGCCAGTTCGATAGGCCGTTCAGTTTCAGAAGAAATCAGCCTGGACGGTACGATTAGTGCTAGTCCATGACTACATTTAAACGCTCCTCTGTTGCCTTCAAATGCCACGTAATTCGTGGGCTATTTTTCTGTAGCCATAAAAAGGCGCTCCGCCATATCTCATTGATTTTTCTCAACATTTCTCTATCCTCTGGCTTAATTCTGCTTCTGTAAAAAAACAACCACGAGCGACATGGCGATGGCAATTCGCGCTCTTTGGCTGGTCTAATTTGGCACACCATAATGTTCCGCTGGTTTCCAGGGAAAAAGTCTGGTGGGGTAATGTAACGGGTATGGTTTTAGGTGCTTCAAAAATGCTAAAGTAATGCCATAGGAAATATGAAGGTAATATACTCATTCAAGATGAGACTCCAGACTTGGAAGGCTGTAATTGCCATGAATTTTCGCCTTCGAAATCCAGCTTCATTATTTTGAATGAGTATATACTACTTTGATTTTCTTGTATAAATAAGTTTGATACAAAAAAGATGTGTTATGATAAAATTATTGGCTGTAGTTTGTTGTTTTGTGTTTACTTTTATCATCAATGGAAAGCACGATTTTGTTAACTTTACACTGAAAAATGGCCTCAGGGTAATCTGCATAAAAAAATCGGCAATACCGATCGTAACCATACATATTTGCTACGATTGCGGATCAAGATGTGATGCCATTGGGAAATCCGGCGTTGCACATTTTCTAGAACACATGGCATTCCACTCGCATGGTATGGCTTTCAATAATTTTCTCGAAGAGATTGGAGCAGAGAGAAATGCCTATACTTCACTAGGATACATTTGCTTTTACGAGGTAGTACCTAAAGAATATATGGAAAAAGTTCTGGAATACGAATCCGCCCGCATGCGATCGCTGGACATAAATCAAGAGGTATTTGCATCGGAAAAAAAGGCAATCCTGGAGGAGCGCAACATGGTATATGACGCAAATCCAGCAGGACTCATCCACGAATCGCTGTATGCTAATATTTTCAACAGAATGTCAGGTGGCATAAGTGTTATTGGCTGGAAACATGAAATTGAATCAATTCAACAGCAGGATTTGTTCGATTTTCATGACAAATGGTTCGCTCCCAACAATGCTGTATTGATACTGGTGGGAGATATTGACCCACAACGTATCAAGATACTAGTGGAAAAGCATTTTGGTGATCTGAAGGCTAAAAGCCTTCCAAAAATCAAAACCAGATGCAATGTCGCACCGTCCGTTGTTAAAACAGTTGGCTGCAAATCTTCCGAAGCAAATTGTTTCAGAACATGTTACGTATACCGTATACCATTTTTTGCTCGAGATAATTTTAGAAAATACCTAAGCTTGTCGTTGGCCGTCCAGGCCATGAATCAATCGGAATTTTTCATAATAAAAAAGATAAAATCAGCCACAAATATGCTGAACGAAGTTAATTTTTCCTTTACCAGCAATGCTGCCTACGATATTGTTACGATTCATTTGACTGGTGTTAGCCAAGATGATATGGATAGCATGGAAGAATTATGGCACTTTCTGAAGGAAAAACTAAGAACCAATTCTGGGCTAACAGATTCTGAAATTAATGCTGTAAAGCGACAGCGAAGTACATTCATCGCTCATGAAGATGATGATATTAAGTTAATAGCGTACAGCATCGCATCACTACTGATATCTGGATATTCTCCGGAGGAAATCATGGCTCAAGATGAAACTATACAGGCAATTACACAGCAGGAATGCAACAACTTAATCACCGAAATCTTTTCCGGTGATCCCATCGCCATATCAAAATTAAAGAGAAAGGATTATGAGGAAAAATAAAGTGTGTAATCGGATTTTTTCTCCATTTACTCTAATGATAGCTGGCATTCTGTGGGTGTGTCTGGTATTACTTCCAACCGTTGCCGTTTCCGTGGCTACCGAAGTACCAAAACAGATTAAAGTTGAGCAAATAACGAAAGCAAAACAGCTGAAAACCAATCGTGGAATAAAGTTGTTTTTTATAAAAAATGGTGGCGCTCCATTGGTTCATATTATAATAAATTTTAGAAATTCCGGAACAGCATATTTGGAAAAAACAAAAGCGGGTATTCCCACCCTCTATGAATATACATTCTGCTGCGGTTGTGGAAAATATTCCCAGAGTCAGATAACAAAAGCACTTAATGATATATCCTGCGATGTGGCCTGTAATATAAACGAAGATAGCTTATCATTTTCCATCACAATGCCTCAAGCTGTCATGCAGACGGCAATTCCTTTGGTCTGCTGCCTTATAAACGAGCCTAGTTTTGAAGAAAATGATGTTAAAAACTTACAGATAAAATTACCAGGCCCACATAGAATTACATCAGATCCGATTAATACCGCAGTGCACACCATCATTCCGTCCCTGATTTTTGAATCTCATCCCTACGGAAATGGAATTTACGGAGAAGATGAAGATTTCATCAACCTAACCATCGATGATCTAAGAAAATATAAGGATAAATTCCTGACCATAGCAAATGCGGAAGTTTGTGTTTGTGGAAATCTAACGGAACCTGAAGCTATTCAGCTAGTGGACCAAATTTTTTCCAAGACTAAAAAGGGGGAAAAAAATGCCGATATCGTTGTCGATGTGGTTCCGAAAATCAAATCGCACGTAAGGTATAATTACGTTGATAGTCCAATGAGCACAATAGTATTTGTGCAAAAGGGAGCATCAATAAAGTCTTCAAAAAGATACGCGGCACTGCTACTGCACCACATAATCGGCGCTCCGGGCCTGTTTAGGTCCCGGATGCTATCAACACTGCGAATACAGCTTGGTCTGATATACAGCGGATCTGTCAGTTCAATGCATTTATTACATGCGGATTTCTGTTTTGGAATACTGCAAACAAGTAATTCGAATGTGAAAAAAACCCTAGATGCAGTAAAGAATATACTGAAACAAGTCAGGAACGGTGACATCACCCAATCGGATTTAGACTTCGTAAAACACAATATAAAAGGGAAAATTTTGGTTAATCTGAGAACTACCGAGGCGATATGTAATTTTTTCTACAATGCCATGGCCCATGACCTCGGAGAAAACGCGCTGGAAGATTTTATAAATGGTATTGAAGCGGTTAAACTGGAGGATGTGCACGCCGTGGCTCAGGAACTTATAGATGACGACAATATATTGTATATTGTAATTGGAGGAAAATGCAAAGAAAAGACAACTCTATAAGCATGAATCAGCAGAAAAACTATTTGATCCATCGCTTTGGATATTTTTTGAAAGCGATTGCGCTGGTTATATCTGTATTTTCCATGTGCTGTGCATCAGTCACCGATATTTCTACCGATCAACCGGATGAAAACGAACAGAAATGTCATGAATATACCCTAAATAATGGTGTGAAAGTTTTGCTACACGAAGACTTTTCCATGCCTGTAGTGGTGGTGAGTATCGTTTTTCATGTGGGATTTCGCGATTGCAGAATTCACCAATGCGGTATTCCAGAAATAATTGCTGACAATCTTGTGAGCACGAGATTGCATCGATGCTTCTCTGATTTGGGAATTGTATATTCCACCAATAACTCATATGAATGCACATCCCTCACCGCCAGGATGCAACCAAAGTACATCAAAAATTTTTTTGATCTCGTCGGTGAATTTATTCGCGGCGTATCGCTGGAAAATTTCGAAATTTGCAAAAAACGCCTGATTATTGCCAATAAACTAGATGCCATTGATCCCTCCTGGATTGTTAACAGTAGTATTATCTTCAGCGTTGCTTTGGCCAATGGAATTCCCAACTATTTACCCAATAACAGCGCTATAGATGCCACGACGGAAACGGATGTACTGGAGTTTTTTAGGGAAAAATACAGAGACTGCCCACTGTCCATTGTGATAACAGGAGCCATCAGTAGCAAAATTTTAATGAAAGCACTTCAGTCTTCCATCGGGAAATTAGCTGATCGAAAATTCCTTAGTGTTTGGGAAAATGGTGCAGCTGAAGCAAAAGAATTATCTTCCGGCAACAGCAGAGATAGCTCTTTCCGGAAAAATTTTGGCTCAGCTAAAACTATTACCAGACACCTCCGACAAATATCAACATCCGTTGCCTATTGTCACAATATCCCAACGAATGGCAGTAGCGATGATGATACAAAATTTGCTGATGTGTTTTTGCATGTCTTCCTTAGTGAGGCTGCTATTGCCCTGGTAAAAACTCGTCTTGTTGAAAGGTTATATAGCCAATATTATTCACCGAATACTTTGGTAATTCGCCTCTTACCGAAAATCTATGATGGCGTTAGAGATCTTGAAAGAAATTACGAATATTTTCTAAGCACAATGTGCAGTAAAAACTTTTCTCAGGAATTCCTTACGAAGACATCAAAGGCGTGGGGAATAGATAAATTAAGGATGTTTTGTGATCTATTGCGAACGAATAAGCAACTGGTAATCAACCATGTGCAGGGAAAAGATACCCAAAGCATATATACATTGGAAGAAAGAATAAAAGACGCTGATCCAAAACTCATCAATTCATTCGCCAGGCGATATTTTCTTCAAAATTTGTAGCAAAACCGGATGGAATCTGATGAAGATATTCTGTATCGCACAAGGAACTGCCCATTCAATAGACTTTTCATATACCCATTCAAGATGAGACTCCGGACTTGGAAAACTGTAATTGCCATGAATTTTCGCCTTCGAAATCCAGCTTCTTAGCTGGAATTGCAGATTAAAAAAATTGTGGTCGAAAACGTGAAAGAAATCGACGAAGTTCTGCAGTCGGGAAAGGAGATAGGTACTCAAACATCAGCGATTCTCATTGGATCATTGCCGGAATTGTGACGCCTTGATAACCGCGAAATTGCGAAGTTAGTTGGATTGGCTCCAACGGCCTGCGACAGCGGGAAAATGTCCAAAGAGCGTCATATACTCATTGAGATGGGGAATTGTCTAACTAAAGGGGACTATGCATTCAGCGATGCATGAACATCTTACTTCAACTACTGTTATTCAACAAATAATGTTAAAAAATCGTCAAAATCGCAAGTTCGCATATTTAAAAATCCAACTCACTGTAGTAGGAAACTGGCGCTATACCGGGAATTCTATCTCCCAGTATGCTTCTGAAAGATGGACGAGATTTTATTCTGACATACCAGCATTTTACCTGTGGATATTCGTCCCATTTCACCGATCCAAGATAATCGATGCACGAAATTTGAGCGGCCGCAGCTATATCTGCCAGAGAAAAATCGTTACCGGCCAGCCAGTTCCTTCTGTCCATCTGCCAGGTTATGTAGTTCATATATTGTTTCATGGCAGCAATGCTATTGCGAATTTTTGAGGAATCCGGAGATGATTTGTTTTCTGTATGCTTTTTAATGACTTTTTCAAAAACAACATCTTTTCCTACTTCACAGAAAAACATTCCATTGAACATTGCCATAATGCGACGAGCTTCAGCTTTTTCCTTCTGACTTGACCCCAAGATGCTATGAGCGCGATGGGTCTGCTCCAGATGCTCCACAATTGCGTACCATCCTTCCAGTAAAGTAGCATCATCCACTAGAGCTGGAATATCCGAGCGCATATGAAATTCGGAAAATTTATTATTCCTTTTCCAGGGCATTTCTTGTATAGCTTCATATTCAAGAGATTTTTCGTGTAGATAAATTCTGATGATGCGACAGAAGGCACACAGCGGATAGTGATAAAGTATTCTCATTGTTTATAAATCCAAATTATTGTTTCGATATACCAATTACTATGCATAATTCTTCGATGGTGTATAATACTACAAAATAGTTTAGACTAGCATCAGCTAAATGATAAGAAATACAGTGTTTCGCATCGTTTGTGGGAGATAATGTTAATGGTTGTCACGTGTCCAACTTGTAATAGCAGGTATTCCGTCAAAGACGGAATCATGATGGAAAGCAAGCTAGTTCGCTGTGTCGTATGTGGCACCATGTGGCACTATGTCGCACCCAATAATACAACCACAAAGCAATCTCGGGTGCTGGGGATGATGCACTGGACCATATTTTGGTTTGCGGTATTTCTATCAATTTTCTCGCTGTTTTTTGCTAGAAATGCAATGATCAGCCTGTGGCCTCCGGTGGCTAGCTTCTACAGAATCATCGGTTTAGAAACCAGTGATGCCCAGAAGAATTTACAGGTCCAGAATGTCTCCAATTTTTTTGTGCAGGAAAAAGGTAAGTTATACATGAGGCTAAAGGGAGAAATAGTTAATGTATCAGAAAAAGTACAGATATTGCCATGTGTAACAATCTCATTGAGAAATGAAGAAACAATTGGAGATAGTGGTGCAGATGAAGAACAATGCGTTCCCTTTAAAAAAATATGGACTCATGATATGCATTATAAGAAGATGTTGCCGAATCAACGGATTGTTTTTGAATCTGAATTGCAGAGTGTTCCCTATCATAATTTGATTTGCGATATAAAACTGGATTCCATGTAATCCATACGAATCGTGTAAGTGTAATAGTGGCAGAATGTGTGTACATAGATTGAGATCTCTACACTCGGCCAACTTTTTTCTGTTTTTATGGAGCAATCCCTCACTACCTCATCTCTTGCATTTTATCATCTCTTCCTCTCCATATAATTTTTCTCTTCTTTATATC
>JAIRZO010000092.1 GCA_031267195.1 Holosporaceae bacterium
CTTCCAAATTGTAAAGGAAAATAGTTTATGCATCGTAAATTTTCTTGTTTTCAGTTTGTTATTTTGATTATTAGGTGAAAAAAATGGATGCCTTTACAAAGCAGCTTCAGGATATCGCAATTGTGTTGGCGGCCGGCAGCGGAACTCGATTAAAATCTTCGACTCCTAAAGTATTGCACAAAATCGGAGGTCTCGCCATGGTTGATCATGTTATCAAAAACGCAAAGGCAACCAATGCTGAAATTGTTGCGGTTGTAAACCCTGCGCACCAAGTCATGATTGAAGATAACAATTCCATATTTGCCAGATGCAACAAAGTTCTGATGGCGTATCAAAAAACTCCTCGTGGATCTGGCAATGCTGTAAGATGTGCTCTGAATGCCATGAGCTATACAAAAAAAAAAAGAAGCATGGATGTTCCGATCAATTGCAATACATCTATCAGCGACATTTATGGTTGGGTCTATGTGCTTTATGCAGATATTCCATTGGTATCGCCAGATACATTGCTAGCCCTGAAAAAGGTTGCTTTAACATGTCCAAAAACAGCTTTGGTGGTCTTGGCTATGGATGCGAAGAAAAGCAAAAATCTCGGCAGACTTGAGGCAGCGGCAGAGCCTGGGACCGTCAAACGAATAGTGGAGGAAAGTGATATTCAACACAGCGGAAAACATAACACCAATGGAGAGGGAGAACATGCTTCTGACATTGACGACGTGCAGCAGCCAAATTTTCTTGATCTGTGTAACTGTGGACTGCTGATTCGGTTCGATGTTTTGGCGGAAATGGTAAAGAAGATATGCTGCAGTTCTGTCACCGGAGAGTTTTACATTACGGAAATTGTCCAGCTAATCCACGATGCAGGATTTGTGTGCCGCTATTATGAAGGTCCGGTAGAGGAATTGTCCGGAGCAAATACAATGGAAGAGTTAGCCGTATTGGAAGGCTATTTTCAACAACAAATGCGAAAAAAACACATGGGAAATGGTGTCCGGTTGGTATCTCCGGAAACAGTGTTTTTCTCCCACGATACGGAAATTGAACCAGATGTTATCGTTCATCCGTATGTGGTATTCATGGAAGGAGTTAAGATAAAAAGCGGATCTTCTGTGAATTCATTTTGTACTCTGCAGGGAACCCTGGTGAATTGTTCTAGCATTGGTCCATTTGCTCGACTGCGTCCGGGAACGGAAATAGAGGCAAATGTGTCTGTAGGTAATTTTGTGGAAATAAAAAATAGCCTCATCTCTGAAAGATCAAAGATTAATCATCTGAGTTATGTGGGCGACAGCTTTGTTGGTAGCGAAACTAACATTGGAGCTGGCACCATAACCTGTAACTATAATGGTTTCGCAAAATACAGGACTACCATCGGCAATAATGTTTTTGTGGGATCAAACTCCTCCATCGTAGCTCCAATCCAGATCGGAAATAATGCGATAATCGCCGCTGGTAGCACTGTAACCGATGAAGTTTTAGCCGGAGACTTAGTATTTGCCAGAGCACCACAGGAGAATGTAAAAAATGGAGCGATGATCTTTAGAAATAAAAAGAAAAAAATATAGCGGAGAAAAATAGCGTGTGCGGTATTGTTGGCATCATAGGAGGAGAAAAGGGAACAAATGTAGTACCCGAATTGATTCGGGGGTTGGAAAGGCTGGAGTACAGAGGATATGATTCGGCTGGTATTGCAGTCATTGGCAATGGGATTGAGAGAATAAGGTCCGTTGGAAAAGTGGCAAATCTGCGGGGAAAAATCACCGATGCGATGGTGGGTGATCTTGGCATAGGACATACCAGATGGGCCACCCACGGTAAAGTAACGGAAGATAATGCACATCCCATAATGTCCAAAGATGTGGCTATCATTCACAATGGCATAATTGAAAATTTTAAATCCCTAAGATTTATTCTTCAGACGGAGGGATATGTCTTTGAATCTGAAACGGACACGGAGGTTATTCTCCATCTGCTACAGCGGGAATTGCTAAAAGGGTCCAGCCCCCGTCAGGCCATGAGCAATGTTTTTAAAATGCTCGATGGAACCTTTGCAGTCGTGGCGATGTTTTTACATTTTTCCGATACATTGTTGGCGATGCGACACAAAAGTTCCTTGATTGTTGGACTAGGAAAGGAGAGTATGTATGTGGGATCGGATGCCGGAGCGTTGTCCGACTCCTGTGAAGAAGTTGTGTATATGGAAGATGGCGACATTGTGGAAATGCACAGAACGGACGGTATTGTTTTTTTTAATACCGAGCTTGAAGAAATTAAGCGCAGACGTCATGGGGTTACATCCGCTCTGGTTAACATAGAAAAAGGTGAATATCCACACTTCATGCTGAAAGAAATCAAGGATCAGCCCAATGCCATAAGGAACACAATTCTGCACAACGGAATTGATAAAACGCTACTGGACGGCATATCCAATATACTTATTTTAGCCTGTGGGACATCCTATCATGCCGGCATGGTTGCCAAATATTGGTTTGAAAAATACTTAAAAATTCCTTCAATTGTTGAGATTGCATCGGAATTTCGCTACAGAAGCCCAGTAATTCAAGAACATACGCTAGTGTTTTCCATATCTCAGTCCGGAGAAACTCTTGATACTTTGGCCGCGATAGAATATGTTCGCAGCAATAGCAATTGCAGCACAATTGCAGTTGCAAATGTTAAAAACAGTGCAACAGCCCGTGCCTCAGATATTGTATTCTACACTCAGGCAGGAGTTGAAATGGGTGTTGCATCCACGAAGGCATTTACTGCTCAGCTAATAATATTGGCCAGCATTTCCTTTTGTCACAATGATTTTTTGATGGACAAACTAAAAGAAATTCCAACTTTGTGCGAAGATGCACTGGATTTGGCGCCGGAAGTCGAAAAAATTGCTCATATCATTTCCAAAAGCAATAATGCGATATATTTAGGACGTGGAATGATGTATCCAATTGCTCTGGAGGGAGCATTAAAACTCAAGGAAATATCCTATATTCATGCGGAAGGATTTGCGGCAGGAGAAATGAAGCATGGCCCCATAGCATTGATTGATGATCAAGTGCCGGTGATTTTTTTATGTCCCAGTGGAGAGTTATTCGAAAAAACCCTTTCCAACATTCAGGAAGTGCTGGCTCGGGGAAAAAATGTTATTGTGATAACAGATAGCAATGGAGAAATGGCATTTCCTCCAGATGTGGCGAAAATAGTTCTTCCAACGATTCAGGCGGAATTTGCTCCTATCCTCTACTCTATACCACTGCAGTTAATTGCCTATTATGCAGCAGTGCAGCGGGGAACGGATATTGATCGTCCAAGAAATTTGGCGAAATCAGTAACGGTTGAGTAAAATTACTAAATATCAATAGGGAACTGTGTGAAAAATTGTAATAATTATTCATCCGATAATAATGACGAATTGACCTATTTATTATCGGTTTTTCAGCAGGAAATTGCTGGATTGGAAATGATGATTCGGGATGTCGGAGCCAGCTTTATCGAAGCGGTGGATTTGATCTATTCCAAAAACGGCCACGTGATCGTTTCTGGCATGGGGAAGCCGGGGCATGTCGGTAGAAAAATTTCAGCAACGCTATCCTCCACTGGCACTTATTCATTTTTTTTGCATCCGGCCGAAGCTAGCCATGGTGATCTTGGTGGAGTGTCCCAGGATGATACGTTGTTTGTTCTGTCACTGTCGGGAAACACTATGGAATTAATTCCAATGCTCTCCTACGCCAACAGATTTGGCATTGATATTGTCGCGGTTACAGCGAATAGAGATAGTGTTTTAGCCAAATCCGCCACTGTTAATATTTTTCTTCCCAACATAAAGGAAGCATGTCCCCACAATCTCGCTCCCACCACCAGCACCACCATCATGATGGTCATTGGCGATGCAATTGCTCTCTGCTTGTTGAAAAGGAGAGAATTTAATCGGGAAAATTTCAAGGATCTTCATCCGGGAGGAGCGCTGGGCAAGCAACTGCTAATGGTAAAAGATTTAATGCACACAAATATTCCGGTGGTAATGGAAAACGACAACATGAAAGATGTTATTATAGAAATGACCTCGAAATCTTTTGGATGCACCTGCATTGTGGATAGTAGCAACAAAATCATCGGCATCATAACCGACGGAGATTTAAGAAGGAATATGAATGCAGATTTACTGGAAAAACATACCAAAAAATATAAAAATTACAACAGAAGAAATGTTCTCAATTTTCTCCCCTTTTGGAAATTACTTGTCATATATGTGCTGAACATGGAATTTAAACCTCTTTGATTTTCATTCCATTGTAATGCATCCATGGTTCCACGA
>JAIRZO010000096.1 GCA_031267195.1 Holosporaceae bacterium
TGGCAAACAAAGCATATTTTTTGGATATAAACTTATGGTATTTATATGTTAACTCACCAAGTTTTGTTCCAGCAGTGATGGGAGCAGGGATTGGCTCCTGCACATTTAGTTCAATAATCAATGACTTTCTATGCCTTTTTGGGATCGACGGCACAATCGGTTCCTTTACAAATAAGTCAATGTTATTCCTTTTTCCTGCAGACACTGCAAATTTCCCAGAGGCAATGGCGGGATCGGCAATTTTAATAGTTATGAATTCCTTGAAACCCATGGCCAATAATCTATTAGCTTCTCGCAGTCTAACTTTATTGGATCTACATCCATTTACTATGGCAATTAACCGCTTCCCATCTTTTTTGGCAGATATGGCTATTCCGTATCCGCCATCTTTGGTAAAGCCAGTCTTAAGTCCATCGACATTGAGAGAATTTCCCAGCAACGTATTTCTGCTTTCCTGTGTAATACTGTTGTATGTAAATGTTTTTTCTGAAAAGTAGTGATAAAACTGTGGAAAATCTGCAATCAAACGCCTCGTCAGCAGAGCTAGGTCACTAACGCTGGCGCAGTGATCTGGATTTGGCAGTCCAGTGGAATTTAGGAAATTTGTATTCTTCATCCCGAGTTCCTGAGCCTTTTGATTCATTTCTGCAGCGAATGCATCTTCGTCTCCGGATAATTTTTCAGCAAAAACAATGCAGCCATCATTGCCGGAATGCACAACAATGCTTCGGATAATGTCCTCCAGACTAACGGAATTTTTTGTTTCAAAAAAGCTTTTGGATCCACCTATCCGCTGTGCTTTCTCACTGACCGGCAATTTATCATCAAGGTGAATGCGACCATCAACTAAAGCTTCGAACAGCAAATATATGGTCATTAATTTTGTCATGGAAGATGGTACACACTTCTCATCCTGCTGTTTTGCGAATAAAACTTCTCCAGTATCGCAGTCCATGACTATCGCCTGTCGTGCTTCTGTGTTATATTGTATTGTTGAAGATGAGGTCTCTTTCTCCTGCACCTCAGTATTGTTGACTACATTCTCCGCAGATGAATGCTGCGATGTTTTTTCCCCTCTGTAGGCGGCTGCTTTTTCCTCAGATCGGCTGCTGTTCGTTTTTCTAGCAAATTGCTTTGATGCTATTGCTCCGCGCTTTGCTATGGATATGGCTGCCCCAACTTTTCCTGCACAGTCGCTGCACAAAAAAACAAATGGCACCGCAAAAATACTGAACCAGGATACGCTCTTCTTCTCCATATTTCAAATTCCCCCAACAACCATTTTTTCCACAAAAATGCTAGGTGCGTCGATGCCAGATTTGATTTCTAGATCCGATGCCACCTGACAATTAGCAAACATATCAATAAAATTCTGGGCAATTGTCACTTCATTCACAGGATATGCAATTTCGCCGTCCACAATCCAAAAACCAACTGCTCCCTGACTAAAATTACCGGTGATAACGTTGAGCCCCATTCCTATCACATCGACAACATATAGGCCATTTTTTACACAACCAATCATATCCTTCAGAGATATTCCTCCATTTTCAATGCAAATATTATTTGGAGAAATCACACTCCACCCACCAGCATTTCTGGTGGATTTTTGACCAAGTCGGTTGGCGTATTTTACATTCAACAAAAAAGAATTCAAAACACCATCCTTCAGAATGCTGTTATCCATACATTCCAATCCATCCGCATCAAATGGCCTGGACCTTAGTCCCTTATCGAGGGCATAGCGATCAACAACATTGACGGTGTCAGCAAAAATTTTTTTGGATAATTTATCTTTCAAAAAACTGGTTCCACCGGCAATGGCAGCTCCGTTGAGAGCGCTGATTAAATCATTCAACAGCTGAGATGCCACATCCCTATGGAAAATAATCGGAACACTGCAGGAAGCTACTTTTCTTGCACCACAACGTCGGATTGCCTTTTTAGCAGCCTGTTGAGCAATATACTCCGGAGTTTTTAGGTCAGCGTAATATACGGAGGAGGAATATTCTCCATCCCTTTCCATGCAGCCATTTTTAGTTGCAATGGCTACGAAGGAAATCTGGTTGAATGTTTTTTCATATTCTCCAAAAAAATTATCACTTTTCGCCAACATTGTCTTTATGCGACGGTGGCTAACCGACGATCCTTCTGAATTCGTGATGCCATCAATTTGCAAAGCTATTTCTTCGCATTTTTTAGCATTTTCCACCAATTGCTGATGGGATGGAGAAATCGGATCGCATAGATCAATTTTTTTAAAATTTGTGCATAAATCGACACCATCAGCTCTGGATTTTTCAGATTCTTCGGGAGAATTGCTGGTGGCGAAAATAGCCTTTTCCACAAACGCTGGATTGCTCAGATCATCAGTATTATCCGTCGATATTACAGCGCTTCTTTTTCCCATGAACACCCGCACACCTATGTCAACAGTGTGTGCCTGAATAACATTATCTACCTGCAGCATGCGGGAATGCACAATTGTTTCTTCCCGAGCATTCGCGAGAATATCCACCTGGTCAGCGCCAAATTGTTTTATTTTTTTTATGACATCGAAAAGAACATCAGGAGAAATCTCATCGCTAGACGATGTGAAAGATATATCTGCCATGTTACGAAATCTCTTCTGTTAAACGTAATTTTGTGGATTTAATGATTTCATCTGAATCGTCTACCTTACCGTCCTTAACCATTAAGGTTACGAAATTTAAAACATTTTTCGCGAATAATCGACTGGCATCGTGACCAACTTTGGCGGCCATATTCCCGGCACCAATTATGGTTACTTCCCAAACTTTTTCTATTTTATCTGGCCTGGACAATTCGCAGTTTCCCCCGAACTCGGTCGCCAAATCGCATATGATGGATCCAGGTCGCATTAGCTGAACCATTGATTTTGTAATTAATCGAGGAGCAGGTTTCCCGGGTATCTGGGCTGTAGTGATCACAATGTCTGCGATAGCCAGTTCCTGCGATAGCTTTTCCGCCTGACGTTTTTTATAGTCATCATCCATCTCCTTCGCATATCCACTTGCGTTTTCGCCGGAATTGGCACCATCAACAGCAACAAACGTAGCTCCAAGACTTTCCACTTGATCCTTGGCTGCGGCACGGATATCAAAGGCAGCAACGATGCCTCCCAATCTTTTTGCTGTGGCAATTGCTTGCAATCCAGCTACGCCGACTCCCAATATTAGAAATTTTGCCGGACGAATTGTACCGGCAGCGGTCATCATCAGCGGAACAATACGATTATAGTGTGCCAATGCTTCCAGAACAGCACGATACCCGGAAATACTGGCCTGGGACGATAATACATCCATCGACTGAGCTCGTGTAATGCGCGGAATCAGATCGAGAGCATAGAGATTTAATCCATTCTCCAACATGCTTTGGATA
>JAIRZO010000031.1 GCA_031267195.1 Holosporaceae bacterium
CCACTTTTCCACACAGACGCTCAACGTTGGGTATCAGATCCCTGGAGGCATCGTTCGAATTCAGATTACAGGCGAACAAATGAACCCGATCCGCCAGTTCAGAGGCAAAATTCTCAAGACTGTCGATTTTTGTGCCAGATACCGCAACGGTTGCTCCCATTTTGTGCAGAATACGAACTATTGCGCCACCTATGGCTCCAGTGGCTCCGGTAACCAAAGCAACTTTTCCGATTAAATCGAACATGATCACCCTCTAAAACAAGAACACAAAAAACCGCAATTATTGTGCGAACAACACACGAAGCTAACATAGCAACATTATACTATATAACATGTTTAAAAGCGAAATCCACAAAGAAATCGTTGAAATCCGATAGAAAAAAGATCATACCAGTGATAGAATTTTTATGCGCTAAAAGCTCTTTAAATGTTCGCCAAACGATCCCTCTTCCTCAGTACGATTGGGTATTATATATCCTCTTCTCATATCTTATCCCCGCAGAAAGCTTGCTAATTTTAACTAATTTGTTTTAAAATACATATTAGAATTTGAGGCAAGAAGAATTGCAGCGACGATCCGCGGTTTTGTAAGAATTTCAGGAGTTAAGTGCACGCGATGCCCATGTTTTCCTTCAATAAATCTTCCTATGAATCGCGACTTCTGGAGCTACTACAGGATAAATTCTTCAAAACCGCCAAGCGCAATAAAATCATAGCAAAATGGGCGGCGGGACGGCTGGGCTATACTCAGTCGCAATTGTCGAGATATGTGCGTGGAATAATATTTTCCTATTTGGTGGTTCCCAATGACAGAAAAATGATCAATAAGATACTAGAGGATTTTCGCATTGCCAATATATCCATGACGGAGGAAATTATAGTGCAGAAGATAAACGTGGTGGAGGATAGAATAAAAAGTAAGGCTGGAGCAAAAAAAAATGACCACGGCTAGCAGCCGGTTAATAAACGTTAAATAGCTTCCAGGCTTCTGTGTTCATGGCTATGGGATCCCGTGTACGGGAACATCTTTTTTATAAATCCAGATGTGGAGTTGTAGTATGTTTTCTGTCTTACAAAATCAAGGAAATCTACTGGCTCAGCTGACGACGGTTTTCGGTTCTTCCGACGTAGTTATAAAATCCATACGTGGCATCGAAGCAATCTCAGAACTATTTGAATTTATAGTTGTTTTTCAGGCAAAAGAAACTTCGCTCGATCTGGATAAGGCTCTTGGTTCCAGCATAAGTATTACTCTAAAGACGGAAAAACAGGAGCGCCATATCAATGGCATTGTGGCTGAATTTTCCCACATCGCCTCGGTCCAAAAAACCGACGGTTATGTAACCGAGTACTCCGCTGTCATTCGGCCAAAGCTGTGGCTGCTGACTCTGGACCGAAATCATCTTATTTTTCAAAAACAAACCGCCATCGATATCATCAGCAAGGTGCTCAAGGACAATGGGATAACGGATCTGGATGACAAAACAAAATCCTGCGGGAAAGTAGCGCGGGAATATTGTGTTCAATACGGTGAAAGTAGTTTTAATTTTATCTCCCGTCTAATGGAGGACGAGGGCATTTTCTACTTTTTTACACATGAAAAAAACAAACACACGTTGGTATTAGCGGATAGTTCCAGTGTCCATGAGAAAATCCCCAACCCAAAGGTGGGATTTGTGCAGGGATTTAACGAAGCGGTGGCGATGGGAAAAATTTTCGATACCAGCATGACGACAGCGGTGAATACGGGGGATTACTCCATTGCCGATTACAATTACACCGTTTCCGAAACAAAATTATTCAGCAAACTCAGTAGCAAGTGGAAAGGCCAGATGTACTATGAGTATCCCGGGAAATATGAAAAGGTAAAGGAGGGGGACGATCTCTCCAAGTTGCGGGTGGAGCTGTTCGAGAGGAATCATTGCGTTTTTAGGGCATCATCGACGGTGGCGGAACTCACTCCCGGTATGTTATTTGAAGTTACAGGCCATCATTTTTCCAAATTTAACGCTGAATACACAGTCTATGGAGTGGAGCATTTTTTTGACTACTCACCGCCATCTCAGATGAGCTATAGGAATAGGGTACAGGCGTTTCCAAAAAATGTAACATTTCGTCCCGATAGAAGTACTCTGAAACCAAAAATATACGGTACCCAAACGGCCATTGTTACCTGTCCATCGGGAGAAGAAATTTCCCGCGATAAATATTGTTGTGTCAAGGTACATTTCTATTGGGACCAGATTGGTAAAGACAAAGATACGGAGGACAGTTCCTGCTGGATAAGAGTTGCGCAGCTACTGGCTGGAAATTCCTGGGGAGCCATTTTTGTTCCTCGGGTTGGTCAGGAAGTAGTAGTGGCCTTTCAAGAAGGAGATCCGGATAGACCTCTGATAGTAGGCTGTGTCTATAACGATAAGCACGTACCATTATATCCGGAGGGAGAAGCGATGAAATCATCTCTCAAAACCGTCACATTCAAAGACGATGAGAAGGGATTTAATGAGTTTCGCCTCAATGATGAAAAAGATAAGGAGGAAATATATTTACATGCCCAAAAAGATATGGTCATCGATATCATAAATTCCCGCACCACCACCATTGAAGAATCCAACGATGTACTGGATATTCTCAAAGGTTCCAGAACCATAACTCTTCAGGCCAAGGGGGATGACAAAGCAAATCATTCCATTACCCTCACCAAGGGAGATAAATCAGTGGAGCTGACGGAGGGAAATTACGCCATAACCCTTAGCAAGGGAAATGAAACTGTGGAATTAAAGGAGGGAGATTATACCATTAAGCTATCAAAAGGTAACATGACCGTGACACTTTCGGGAGACCTTAAAATCAAGGCTGACGGCGCCATAGAAATCGAATCCGGCAAGGCTATGAAGATAAAATCTGGTCAGGATATGACAATAGAATCCGGTACAAAAATCAACATGAAGTCCGGCACAGACTTTGGTCTAAAAGCCGGAACTGCACTGACAGAAGAGTCAGGAACGGATCTTAAACTAAAATCTGGCACAAATTTCACCGGAGAAGCCGGAGTAAATATGACCCTAAAGGCCACCATGAATCTGGAGGCCAGTGCCACGATGGGTATGACGCTGAAGGCGAATACAACCTGGGAAGCTCAGGGTATGATATCCGCAAAATTATCTGGAACCATCGCAGAATTGGCTGGAAATGGCATGTCTAAGGTTGGAGCCCCAATGATTACGATTGGTGGCGGCATGGTGCAGTTGGGGTAGACGTTAAAAGGAATAAATTCAATGGGTGCTGTCCATAACTTCATATGGCAATTTCAGATTTTTGCTTTGTTATGTATTTCTTTAAATAATTTTGTTATGATAACAATCTGTGTTGGGTATCTGTGTGATATTTTATGGTAATAAACGAAATTTTGGAAATAAAAGCTGATTTTGAGCTTGTGTTTTTGTTGTTGTAACATTATTTAAGATTGTGTTTCAGATGATCTGATCCCAATGATGAGTATGAAAACATGACATTTTATGCAAGTGATGTTGTGGTTTTTCTTGTTTTATGGGAAAATTGCCAAGATCGGAGTATAGCTCAGCCTGGTAGAGCACAGCCTTCGGGAGGCTGGGGTCGGAGGTTCAAATCCTCTTACTCCGACCAGTGTAGCTTAATATTTTGTTTGTAACTGATTGTGATGTTGTGTATATTATTGTGCGGAATTCGCATTGGATTTTTAATTGAAAAAGTAATGTATCTCTGCTATCCTTGCAACCTTACTGTTGCATCGATAATAATGGAAGGACAATTGGATCGTGTCAAGAAAGAAAGTGATATTTGGTTGTGTGCTTGTGCTGGTTACAGCGCTGTGTATCGTATTATTTTTTGTCAAAAAGAACAGGCCGACTCCGGTGCTGGTTGAAGGCCCGCCTCAGGTACTGGTGGCCACGTCCACTTTGGCACCGGTGGTGCGCTACATCGAGGCTATCGGTACGCTGAGGCCTCATGATTCCGTCGTAATTAAGTCCGAAGTGAACGCCATGATATCCAAGATCCATTTCGTGGAAGGAACTGTCGTTGAGGCGAATACTCTGCTGATGGAGTTGGATGATTCCACAGCTAAAGCTCAGCTGATGGAAGCGGAAGCCGCCTATCGCAAAGCGAAAAGTGAATATGAACCAAACGAAAAATTGGCAGGGAAGGGTGTTGTTGCCCGCATTGAAAGGGACAAGAAAAAGGCTGAAATGGATATGTATGAGGCACGGGTAATTTCCAGTAAGACAAACCTGCAAAAACATAAAATATACGCTCCGTTCGGAGGAGTTGTTGGACTGAGAGAAATAAGCCAAGGACAATATGTTACTTCCGGTAATGAATTGTTAAAACTGGTGGATTGTCATCCGCTGAAGGTGGATTTCAAAATTGCTGAAGTTGACATAGGCAACATAAAGGTTGGCGACGAAATTAAGGTTCTTGTGGGTGGAGATAAAAGCAAGGAGTATGCAGCTCATATATCAGCGCTGGATCCGGAAAGTGATAAGATTTCCCATTGTTTCGATGTGAGAGCAATATTGGATGTGTCGGAGGAAATTGCCATCGAATCGCGGGAATTGAAGCCGGGACGCTTTGTGAGTGTTATGGCTGAGATGGAAGGCAATCAGATGGGGATAGTTGTGCCAGAGAGTGCATTGGAGAAATCTGGGGATAGCTATTACGTCTATAAAATTGTGGATGGCGTTGCTGTTACTACTCCGGTTACAATTGGTATGCGCAGGGATGGTGAAGTTGAAATAACATCTGGATTGAACGAAGATGAAATTGTGGTAACTAGTGGCCAGTCTGGTGTGCTAGATGGCAAGCCGGTTTCCATTCAGGATCCTGACTACCAGTCGGACACATTAAATGATTCGCAGAATCAACCGACTGCTGCTGCACCAACAAGAACTACTGGTAAGAAAAAAGTTAAGTCTAAAAATTCCAAGAAAAAAAAGGAAAGGTCTGCGATGGTAAATTAAGGAACAAAACTTGCTGGGCGCGGTAGGATCTTGGAAAGATTTGTATGGAAAAAACAGTAAAATTGGATATGGCTAGTGAAATTGAAAAATAAGATTTTAAGGGAGTATTATCGTCGTGGAGATAACTGAAGTTTGCATTAGAAGGCCTGTTTTTGCAACCGTTCTAACCCTGATGATTGTTGTGTTGGGGCTCGTTTGCCAATCGCGGCTGGCGGTGCGCAAAAATCCCAAGATTGAAAAATCAGAAATTTCGATAGAAGCTGAATTCAACGGTGCCAGTCCAAAGGTTGTGGAAGCACAAATTACCAAAATTTTAGAAGGATATTTCTCCACCATTCCAGGAGCGGAACTTATTACTTCCAACAGCAGTAATGAAAAAAGCGAAATCGACATTGAATTTTCGTCGGATAGGTCTCCGGACGGTGCTGCCTCGGACGTGCGCGACAGGTTGTCGATGGCCCGCACCTATCTGCCGCATGGCATACCGGAGCCGGTTATTCGAAAAGGCTATGCGGATGGAGAATCCAGCGGCATAATTATATGTTTTACTAGCCGGAAGCGCTCTGTGGATGATATGCGAGATCTTATCGAAAGGTATGTTAAATCCAAATTCGAAGTCTTGCCTGGAGTTGGCAGGGTTGCGCTGTCCGGTGGCAATATAAAAAGCATGCGAATATTTTTGGATCCCCAGCGGCTGGCCGCCTACGGCCATACACCGGCAGACGTTGTGGACGCTATTCCGGTGCAGCATGTTAACAAGCCCTGTGGGCGTCTCATCAGTAAGGATAGGGAATATATGCTCATCGTCAGCGGAGAGCTGACGCAGCCTGAGCAATTCGATGAAGTTGTGTTACCATCCCATGGTAAGGAAAAAGTTGTGCGCATAAAAGATGTGGGCAAGGCCAAATTGGTGTCGGATGATATCCGGGAGGGCGATTGGTTTAACGGTCGGGAATGCGTTGCGCTACACATATATAAACAATCAATGGCTAACCCAATAGATCTCAGTGTTACTATCAAAAAGATTTTACCTCAAATAAAAGAACTTGTTCCATCCGACACGGATGTGGTGATCGCCTGGGATGAGGCGGATGAAATTAATGCCTCCATGAAAAATGTTTATCGGGCGATTTTCGATGCCACATTTCTGGTGGTGATAGTGGTTTTTCTATTTCTGTGGTCTTTCAGAGCTACATTGATACCAATTGTGACGATTCCGGTTTCTTTGCTGGGAACTTTCGGTCTTCTCTACGTTTTCGGTTTTTCCATCAATACATTTACAATGTTGGCAATGGTGCTGGCGGTGGGATTGGTGGTGGATGACGCTATTGTTGTGCTGGAAAATGTGCACAGACATATGGAGAAAGGGCTTTCTCGTTTCCGAGCTGCAATTGTTGGATCCAAGGAGATATATTTCTCGGTAATTGCCATGACCCTCACCCTGGCAGCCGCCTATGTTCCCATAGCCCTTACTCCCGGTGAACTCGGCAAATATTTTAAAGAATTCGCACTGACTTTATCTGGAGCGGTGCTCATTTCTGGATTTGTGGCGGTTACGTTATCACCCATGATGTGTTCTAAGCTCCTGAGTTTTGAAAGGAAGAAAAGAGCGGTTGGTTTCTGGAGAAAGGCTGCAGATTATCAGGAAAGCATTCTGAAATATGTAGAAGATAAATATTTGCATTTGCTAAATCTTGCCATAGCTTGGAGGGTTTGGGTTATAGGCATCGGCCTGCTTATTGCCGCTGCCGGAGTTGTATTGCTCAACCAATTGCCATCCGAAAGCAAGCCATTGGAAGATCAGGGTATGGTGAGTTTTCAAGGCAATGGTCCGGTTGGCGCTTCCTATAGTTTCATGAAAGCCAATGCTGCAAAAATAGACGCAATTGCCGCAAAAGCTCCGTTCCTAAAAAATCGCTACATCAAGGCAGAAACTCACGAAATTACCGGATGGGTGCAGCTGAAGGATTGGGATGAGCGGGATCAGTCCAGCCGTGATGTGGCTGATGTTCTCACACCGCTAATGCGAAAAGTTACTGGGGTTCCATGTACTGCAACCGCCGGATCGAGAGGATCCGACAGGGAGACGGTTACTTTTGTGCTGCAGACCAATCAAAATTTCGAATATCTTGACAAATTTGGCCACCGATTCATGAGGGCCTTGCAGTCCACCTATAATGGTATACAGTCTCCCATGAGATCTACGCTGCTGAATCCTCAGCAGGAGTATGTGGTTGAGATCGATCGAAACAAGGCTGCGTCGCTGGGAGTAGCGGTTGACGATATCGTCACCACTATCGGATTCCTGGTGAGGGGGCAGAAAGCAGCTAACGTTCAGCGGGAATCGAAGCGAGATGAGCTGTTCGTGCAGGTGGAAAGTGATCTGAGACGAACACCGGAGGATCTGTCCAGGATGTTGGTGAGATCGAAGCTACAGGCGAAGAATAACAACGAAACAAAAATGGTACCGGTATCAGATTTGATTACAATACGAGAAAGAATGTCGCCCATGGGACTGCATCACTATAATCAAATGCTTTCGGCAACCGGCTATGCGGACATTGCCAAAGGGTACAGCCTTGGACAGGTTATCGAAGACATTGAACAGATTAAAACGCAGCATTTGCCGGACGCCATGCAGTTGACTTTCTCCGGAGCTACAAAAACGTATCTGGAGGAAAGTAGACAGATTGTTCTGGTGTTTATCTTGGCTCTGATATTCGTGTTTTTGGTGCTTGCTGCGCAGTTTGAAAGTTTCATAGATCCATTTGTCATTATGCTCAGTGTGCCATTTTCCATCACCGGAGCGCTGATAACCTTGATGGTGGTGCCGGACGGAAGTTTGAATATCTACTCAAAAGTTGGACTGGTGACACTCATTGGCCTTATCACGAAGCATGGAATATTAATAGTTGACTTTGCCAATAAGATTCGAGAAAAGGGCGGAACGTTTGTGGAAGCTGTTAAGTCAGCAGCCTATATGCGTCTTCGTCCAATTTTAATGACCACATTCGCCATGGTTATAGGGTCCGTGCCTTTGGCATTGGCGACCGGAGCCGGAGCAGCATCCCGCCGACAGATAGGATGGGCTATAGTGGGAGGTATGTCGTTTGGCACATTATTCACATTGTTCATAGTGCCTATCGTGTACATATTTTTTGCAAAATTCAAGAACAAAGCTTTGCCGGAAGAGTGAACTATACTCAATGAATCTGAACAGAACGGTGAAAATGTACAGGGCGAGAAAGCCGGATGCTGAGGAATGTTTGCAGGAAGGCAACGTCATAGGGAAGATACGGTCATCCTGGAATAGCGATAATTCGGAAAAGTCAGAATTTGACAGACAAGGTTCTCAGCACCAATGGCTGCAGAGATTATACTTTCTCAATCTCTGTGTACACGGTAGCGGAGAATGGAGACGAATTTTTGACGAAAAATGGGAAAAAGGCGGGGATTTTAGAAGCAAAAACAGAAGCTAGACAAACATAGCAAATTCGGGAAGACCTCTGTCTCAGGGGATTGCGCTATATAGATATTAGATGATATAATAATGTTGTAATAGGATGGAGATTTTTGTAATGATATGTAAATTTTGTGGCAGCGAAGCGCTTAGAAAGAGTGGTATTATGAGAAAGAAACAGAGGTATTTTTGTAAAAGTTGCGAACGGAATCAAGTTGTTGGTGATAATCGAGAAAAACATTCTAAGATGGAAAAGTATATAGCAGTAGTATTGTATTTGGAGGGCA
>JAIRZO010000040.1 GCA_031267195.1 Holosporaceae bacterium
TGATAAACCTGCGGTTGTCTTCTGCCGGATGTCCGGTGTGCCCTTCGCTTCCAGGTAGTCGCTTTTCAAGCTTTTCCCATAATTTATCTGAGATGTCATGACGATGATGCATTGCATAGACTCCTTAAAAAACATCAACATCATATCACAAATCGCCTTTGACGACAAACTCTAAACTCTCTTTATTTTTACGAAGAGAATTTAGTATACATGGGGTCGAATGGGGCTCTTCTGTCTCGTTTATAGAATTATTTTCATTTGGTCATATGCTGGCCTAATATTTGCCGGTAATCCATCTTCTAGAGTTTCATAATCCATGGAAATACTCATGTGAGTTAGGAATGTCTTCCTGGGCTTTAGTATTTCTACCCAACGCAGCACTTGCTCGAGGCTTGCGTGGGAAGGGCGCTGTTCCTGGGATGTGCAACCCACAATCCAGGTATCCAAATCCCGCAATTGAGACATGGCTTTTTCGTCCAGATGTGCTACATCGGTGGAATAGGCGAAATTTCCAATCCGAATGCCAGTTGATTTTAAGTAACCGTGATCCTGTTCGAAACAGGTTCCTGTTATATCTCCGATTACAAACTCGTCTTTCACAACATTGGTGGATATGTATGGCCTATATGTGGCACTGATGTCAACATGGTGGTCGCACAAATAGAAAAAAGATTTTCTAATATCTTCCATAACCTTTTCACGACCATAAATTTGAAGAAGGAAATCATTTTCAAAAAACAGAGGCCTTAATTCATTGATGCCATTGACATGATCAAAGTGTACATGGGTTACGAAAACGCCATCCACAACGGAAGATCCGTAATCCAGCAGCTGTTGCCGTAGATCCGGAGACATGTCCACCAGAAGAGAAGTATTGCCATTGGTAATTATAATGGAGGAGCGAGTTCTGCGATTTTTGGGATTGTGACGATTACATTCCCCCCATCCATACTTCAGAGAAGGAACGCCGGCCGACGCCCCACACCCGAGAATAGTAATTTCCAACATTGACTCTATCCAAAAATAGTCCTAAAATCGCAAAAAAAATTTCGATATTTTCGTATTCTTTCAAGTGAGGTGTTGCATTTTATCACAAATAGCTGTATGCTACAAGCAGTATGTGTGCTTTTTTTCTCGTCTAATGTCTTTAATTACTGTTTCTAACTGCCTTTTAAAAAGGGAACACAATGATAAGAAAATTTACTGAGCGGAAGAGATTCCGAAAAAATTTCTGTCGCGTGAAGGAAGTTGCTACTCTACCGAATCTTATAGAGCTGCAGCGAGCTTCCTATAATGGTTTTTTATATTCGGAAAAAATGGATGACATACGAGAAGATATTGGTCTACGGGAAGCCTTCAATGATTCGTTCCCCATAAAAGATGCTGCTGGCAGAGCACAAATAGATTTCTGTGATTATCATTTCGATGAACCAAAACATACGGAAGACGAATGTCGCAGCCGCGGATTGACGTTTGCAGCTTCATTAAAGGCGACATTCCGCCTTGTCGTGTGGTGTGAGAATGGAGAAACTGCCCAGAAGGAAATTAGCGACATAAAAGAACAAGATGTGTATATATGTGATCTTCCTCTCATGACCCGGGATGGGACATTCATTGTGAACGGCATAGAGCGCGTAATTGTTTCACAAATGCAACGTTCTCCCGGGGTTTTTTTCGACCACGACAGTGGAAAAACCCATAATTCTGGAAAATATTTATTCGCAGCCCACATAGTACCCTATAAGGGAGCATGGTTAGACATCGAATTCGATGTAAAGGATCTGCTGTACATACGTATTGACAGAAAAAGAAAAATATTGGCAACCACTTTTCTTATGGCCATCGATTCTGCGAAAACCGAAAAAGATCGGGCTGAAAATCCAGATAGGGAATTTAAGTTCTCTGAAATATACGGAATGGATCGGGAGGAGATTCTATCCTATTTTTATGGCAACTATGAAATAAGACACAACGAGAATGGGATGTTTTCCGAAAACTTTGATCCAGATCGCTGGAGTGGCGTTAAACTGGAAAAAGATCTGATAGATGCAAAAACTGGTCTGGTTGTGCTTGCTGCTGGAGAAAAAATCACCACACGCATGGCAAAAAAACTTGTGAGTGACGGTGTTACTGAAGTAGCTGTATCCTCAGAAGATTTGATCGGAAAGTATAATGCTTTTGATATCATCGATCCGGACTCGGGCATCGTGATAGCCGAAGCAGGAAACGAATTGACAGAGCAACTTCTGGAAAAAATTGTGGCCTGCACGCCGCAGTTTCATCTCCTTTGCATTGATCATACGGGAATCGGTGGCTATATCCGACATACTCTTGCCATTGATAAATGCAACAATCGGGAAGAAGCTCTAATTGAATTGTTCCGCATCATGCGGCCAGGGGAACCTCCAACTCTGGAAAGCGCTCAGGAGGTATTTCACAATCTATTTTTCAATAGTGATCGCTATGATCTATCGGCGGTCGGACGGGTCAAAATGAACGCAAGAATTGGAGTAGATAGACCGGGAAATTTTGGTATCCTAGCTAAGGATGACATCCTGAAAATTATGAAAATTCTCCACCGTCTAAAGGATGGCAATGAAGAAGTTGATGACATAGACAATCTAGCTAACAGAAGAATCCGTTCTGTGGGAGAATTGCTAGAAAATCAATTTCGATTAGGACTGGTACGCATGGAGCGGGCTGTAAAGGAACGCATGGGCGCCGTTGACATTTCAAATGCTGTGCCCAATGATATCATCAATGCAAAGCCGGTATTTTCTGTAATCCGAGAGTTTTTTGGGTTATCACAATTGTCGCAATTCATGGATCAAGTGAATCCATTGGCAGAAATTACCCACAAAAGGCGCATTTCTGCCCTTGGTCCTGGAGGGCTAACCCGAGACAGGGCGGGATTCGATGTCCGCGATGTTCACACCACTCACTATGGTCGAATATGTCCCATAGAAACTCCTGAGGGCCAGAACATTGGTCTCATCAATTCTCTAGCAATTTTTGCCAAGATCGATAGATATGGTTTCATAGAAGCTCCCTACCGAAGGGTGGTGAATGGCAAAGTTACGGACGAAATTGTTTATCTTTCGGCTATGGATGAAGCGAAATATTCTATTGCGCAGGCAAATGCTGATCTGAAGGCCGATGATACCTTTAGAGACGAATTTGTGACCTGCAGAAAAAATGGTGATTTCGTTAACACACCTCGAGATTCTATTGAATATATGGATGTTTCTCCTAAGCAGATCCTATCCATCGCAGCGGCGCTAATTCCGTTTTTGGAAAATGATGACGCCAGCCGGGCCCTTATGGGGGCCAACATGCAGCGGCAAGCGGTTCCTCTATTGAGGGCTCAGGCTCCTCTGGTTGGCACGGGGATGGAAGCTGTCGTGGCTAACGACTCCGGCGTAGCGATCATCGCCAGGAACGACGGACTCGTGGATCAGGTAGATGCGGATAGGATTGTTGTTCGCGTCATTGGTCAGGATTCTAATGTCGGTGTGGATATATATAACCTGAGAAAATTTGAAAGATCTAACCAGAGTACGTTTTTAAATCAAACACCGCTGGTGAGAAAAGGTGATCGGGTCAAGAGCGGTGATATAATTGCCGATGGTTCCGGTACGGATCTGGGAGAATTGGCCCTGGGACAAAATGTGTTTGTGGGATTTATGACATGGCGTGGCTACACCTTCGAAGACGCCATTATTATTTCAGAGCGAATAGTACAGGATGACTATTTTACATCCATTCACATAGAAGAGTTTGAAAGCATGGCCCGGGACACGAAGTTAGGGAACGAAGAGATTACTCGGGATATTCCGAATATATCGGACGATGCACTGCGCAATCTTGACGAAGCAGGAATTGTGCACATAGGCGCTGAAGTGCAGGCGGGAGATATCTTGGTGGGTAAGGTTACTCCAAAGGGAGAATCCATGATTACGCCGGAGGAAAAATTGCTGCGAGCTATTTTTGGCGAAAGGGCCGCAGATGTAAAAGATTCATCTCTACGGGTTCCGCCAGGTGTTCGCGGCACAGTTGTGGATGTCAAGATTTTTTCCAGAAGTGGGGTGGAAAAGGACGAACGCTCCATGGCAATCGAACAGAAAAAAATCGAATCCTATAAGAATGATATGGATGCAGAGCGCAAGATTATCGAAGATATCTACTACAGTAGATTGTGCGATAAACTGCAGAGCCAGAAGATTGTTAGCTCTCCTGTAAAATGCCCGGAAGCGAAAATTACACCGGAGTACTTAAATACACTGACCAAAAGCCAATGGCGCCAAATAGTCGTGGCCAATGAGAAAATCGCAAGAGACATTGATGAGCTTCATAGCAATTTTGATGAAATTTTGAAAAAATTGCAGAAAAATTTTGAGGAAAAGGTTGAAAAGTTGCAAAAAGGCGATGAACTGGCTCCGGGTGTTCTGAAAGTTGTGAAAGTTTATGTGGCTGACAAGAGAAAACTGCAGCCGGGCGATAAATTGGCAGGAAGACATGGCAATAAGGGAATCGTTTCAAAAATCGTGCCGGTGGAAGACATGCCGCATCTTGAAGATGGAACTCCCATTGACATCATTCTGAATCCGCTTGGCGTAACTTCGCGCATGAATGTGGGACAGATTTTGGAAACTCATCTAGGATTGGCCTCCAAAGCCCTTGGTAAAAAAGTACGGGAAGTTATTGAAAATATCCAATCTGATGAGGCGTTGATGGTAGCGCTGAGGGCTCAGCTGAAGGATATTTATGATTCATCTGATGATAGAAATGACATTGATTCCATGACTGATAGCGAAGTTGCGGAATTGGCATCCAATGTTACGCAGGGCATTCCTGTAACCACACCGGTGTTTGATGGTGCAAAGGAGAAGGATATCGTAGATGCCTTGCTGAAGGCTGGCCTGGATGGTTCCGGACAGGTCACACTATATGATGGTTGCTCCGGTGAACCATTTGATCGAAAAATTACGGTGGGATATATTTATATGCTCAAATTGCATCACATGGTAGACGATAAAATTCATGCCAGGTCCATTGGACCATATAGTCTTGTTACGCAGCAACCGCTGGGAGGCAAGGCTCAGTTCGGTGGTCAGCGATTTGGAGAAATGGAAGTATGGGCTCTGCAGGCCTATGGCGCTGCCTATACACTGCAGGAAATTTTGACGGTAAAATCGGATGATGTTACCGGCAGAACCAAGGCCTACGAATCCATAGTAAAGGGAGATGAAAATATCGTTCCTGGTATTCCGGAGTCCTTCAATGTTCTTATGAAGGAATTGCGTGGTTTAGGATTGAACTTTGAGTTCCAGCAGGATATTGCTTCCGGTAATGATAGTTCAGATCTATATACATCCGTTTAGAGTGATAAGTTTAGGCTAGAGTAGGTGCAAATATGTCAGAACAGTTGCAAAAAATTTTTGGTCAA
>JAIRZO010000074.1 GCA_031267195.1 Holosporaceae bacterium
GGGATTGCGCTATAAAGATAGAAATGGCCGAAGGAATAATATGAATTTCCGGCAATTTCTGAAGAATCTATTCCTATTGCCAATATCCTCTTTAAAAGTCTGAAAATTCAGCATTTTGCTCGGGAGATTTCTATCTTTATAGGGCAATCCCAATAGCGGGCTGCCAGAACTTCCTACACAGGGTAAAGTCGAGGTTGCTGGTAACAACATAATGACCAGCTATACGCACGTCTTGTTCGAAAAATTGCAAAACGAGTCTGGTTGTTAATTTCTGAACTGTGTTCTGAGGCCCGCACATTGCCAGTTGCGTTTGCTAGGATTGTGTTTGCTAGATCCTGCTGGTTGTAATGGAGGAATTCTAGCAGCTGGGCCCTCAGATAGTCTGGGTTATTGTATTTGGTGGGGAGGCTGATCCGGTAGTCTTGTTGCATGCCGCCAGATCTGCCGACTTGGGGAATTAGGGCGGATCTTCTGCTATTCACTCCCCCCAGCCGCTTTGATGAGACGATCATTTATGGCAATACCGATGCCTTTGAATGGAATGGGCATTACGCAGATTTTCTCGGCGCTGGAATTGTCCAGTATTTGCAGCATGGCAAACAAATGCGATGCTGCTTCCTGTAAGTCGCCATTTTCACTCAGGTTAAGAACCCGCAGGCACTGACAAGTACATGGTGTGCCGAATGCCAACAGTGCATCTTGTGGATCTGCGCTGGTCGCATTTAGGACAATCTTTTTGTGAAAAGTGTAATGATGAGCAGGGCGAGTTTCAGCATTTTTGCAGAGAATGCCAGTAGTGACATAAATTTCCTCCGGACTGATAGCTCCATTCCTAACAATTATCAGCGAATCTTCTTCACTGGCGTCCAGTAGCGTAGATTCAATTCCTATTTCGCAGCTACCTCCGTCCAAAATGATCAAATTCTCCACCGATTGTAATTGCTTCAGCGCCAATGCAGCTGTGGTAGGACTAATGGCAGATGATCGATTAGCACTGGAAGTGGCTAGAGGGAATGAAATTTGTGCCAACAGATTCTGGAGAATGCCATTGGATGAAATCCTAACACCAATTTTATTGGTGCCAGCGGAGCATAGCGGCGATACTGATGCATCGCAGCGCCGTTCCAGCAGCAGAGTAATTGGGCCAGGTAGAAATGCCTCCGCCAATGCTGCAGCATGAGCCGTAACTACCATATCACCTGATGCCTGTGCCAGATCTCTATAGCAAATCCCGAGGGGATTGCCCATGGATCTGTGTTTATGAAGAAAAACTTTCTCCACAGCAGCTGAATTGCGAGCGTTAGCCCCGATGCCGTAAACCGTTTCGGTGGGAAATGCCACAGCTTCTCCCTCCTCCAGTCGACGGGCGGCCTCGACAATGTTTTCCGGGGTTGGTTCAAGAATTTCCGCCATCATAGTCCAACAGCAAAACATATCAGCAACCACAGCTGCTTATCAAATACACACACTAGCCCAATAGACGCAAACCATCTTATTGGGTACTCTAGCTTCTGCGTAAAAATGCTGGTATTTCCAAATTTTCCTCCGGAGAAGGAAATTGCTGAGGCTGCGTTGGCTGCGGCGAAGATTGTTTCTGCTGAACCATAAATTCATTCACATTTTTTTGTTCCTGCTGGGCAGAAGGGTGCAGCGATGATCCAGATGAAAACGGCCGTTTCATGCCAGTCAGCCGTTCAAATAGAGAAGGAGATTTCTTTTTCTGTCCCATCATCTCTCCGGTGGACATATCTCCTTTGCCGGAATCGCTAAAGCCCGCACCCGGCTGATTGCCGGATATAACATTAATCCCCGCGCCATAGCCACCGTTCGCGATATTCTGCCCATGCAGCGACTGCTGCTGCACAAAACCATTTCCTGCCGCCGGATCAAGCGGAACAACATTCTCTCCGGATGACATTGCTGCGATTCCACCGGGCTGAGCCCCACCACCAAGATTTTTCTCATACTGACCATAACCATAGCCATTTCCGCTGTCTTTTTCCGATATCTTGGAAAAATTCATCTCCTCAAAAGCTCGAATCTTTTGCTGCACAGCCGCAGCATCGATGCCGGTAGCCACTACTGATACTCTCATGCGACCATTCATTTTTTCATTAAAAGTAGATCCAAATATGATATTGGCATCCGGATCCACCTCTTCCCGAATGCGATTAGCGGCTTCATCCACCTCATAGAGAGTCATGTCATAGCCACCGGTAATATTGATGAGGATCCCCTTGGCTCCCTTCATGGAAACATCATCCAGTAGAGGATTTGATATGGCAGCCTCGGCAGCTTCAATGGCTCTACGATCTCCTTCAGCATCACCGGTTCCCATCATGGCCTTGCCCATTTCACTCATTACTGTTCTTATGTCGGCAAAATCAAGATTGATGAGACCAGGCATGACCATCAGATCCGTAACCCCCTGTACACCTGAACGAAGCACATTATCAGCCATTTTAAATGCATCAGCGAACGTGGTCTTTTCATTGGCAACTCTGAACAAATTTTGATTGGGAATGATGATGAGGGTATCCACAAACTGCTGCAGCTCATCAATACCCCGTTCCGCAATGCGCATTCGGGTAGTTCCCTCGAAATGAAACGGTTTCGTTATTACTCCAATGGTGAGAACTCCGTGTTCCTTGGCCATTCGGGCGATCACCGGAGCAGCACCGGTACCGGTTCCACCTCCCATACCTGCGGTTATGAAAACCATGTTGCTATTTTTTATGTAGGATACGATCTCATCTATGACTTCTTCGGCAGCAACCCTGCCAACATCCGGCCTGGCTCCTGCTCCAAGACCACTGGTGATCTCGAGACCAAGCTGAATGCGCTTTTCGCTCATAGACTGCAGCAGCGCCTGGGCATCTGTGTTTGCCACCACAAAGTCTACCCCTTCGAGATTGGATTTAATCATATTATTTACGGCATTGCCACCGGCTCCGCCTACTCCGAATACAGTAATTTTTGGTTTTAAATAGGAATCTGCATTGGCAGCAAAATTATCACTAAAAAAATCGCCTTGTGCACCCTTATCCACCTGATTTGAATCGTCTGCTTCAGCCATTGGTGCCATATATATACATCCTCCAAATTTATAGCAGTGACTAAATCACAGGATTTTATTCTACTGCGTAATAATAAACACAGAACAACAATCGGAGAGCACCAACCACCTTCATAGCCATGACCTGCCTCCTTCATATCACGGATGATAAATCACAAAAGCTTCTTTTACAAGTTATTTTCTATCCAATTTAATGTCTTCCTAAGAAAGTTTGTGCTATTTTTTGAATTTTTTTTAGGCTTATCTAGCACAATATTAGTCTCGCTTAATTGGGCAAATTTTATCATGCCTAATGCAACAGAAAAGCTATTATCGATCTGAGTATTTTGCTCCAACGATTCACAATTGATTTTTTTAAGACTTACTTTTCTATTCAAAACACCCATGGCAAAATCTTTTATCCCCGTTAAATTACTACCACCTCCGGTGAGGATTATGTCGCTTTTGCTAAAATCATTATAAAACATAGACTCATCGATCTTTTTTTTCAAAATTTTTAAAATTTCTTCGGTTCTATATTGAATGATATGGTTCAGAGCACTTTTAGGAATCTGCTGCAGATCTATTACATTGTTTTCTTCCATCACCGGAATAAAAATCATATCACGATCGTCGTCAATGGAAACAAAGGCGGCTCCATGCAATGTTTTCAGTCTCTCTGCACTGGCGAATGAAATATTTAGTCCAAATGCAACGTCATTCGTAATGCTTCTGCTACCCAAGAGAATAGTTCCCATATCGCAAAATGTGTCATTGAAGAAAAAGGATACGGATGTCGTGCTATCTCCGATATCCACGACAATTTGATTGCCGCCGCCCTGAGATTCATCCATCATGCATAATCCAGATGCATAGCCGGATGCTACTACGCCAGCCACTTCCAGATGACATCTAGACAAACACAGGATTATGTTATGTAATTGAAGTTTAGGAGCACCCACGAGACATACACTCGCACTCAGCTGGTGAGCTATCATGCCAATCGGATCCTTTACGCCATTTAGCGCATCAACGCTGTACATTATTGGGATGGAATGGATCAAATCCATATCCTGCATATGTTCCTCGAACGAGGATAAAAGTCGCACCACATCATCGTTTTTAATAATTCTTCCATCCAAATGAATGGATGCATTCATTACTTTTGTAGCAATATTGACTCCTGAAACATTTACATAGACCGATTTGGCCAAATAATTTGCAGATTTTTCTGCTCTTTCCACGGCAGTAGCAATAGACCTTTCCACCGACGTCATATTGACTATTACGCCGGATTTTACGCCAAAACAAACACAACATCCGGTGCCCAAAATACTAAAGCGGCCATCTCCCGAAACGTTTGCTATGCAGCAACATACCTTGGAGCTGCCTATATCCAGCACTGTTATAATATTGCCACCCATCATGTCCATTCTCTATGTTACATTTCCATTACAATTTTTTGTCATCATTTAATGAAATATCACTTTTTTTGTCACCACCACCCTATCCAACATACGCAAATCTATCGATTGGATATCAGAATTAAAAAAACCATCCTTATCTGATAGCTCCGCCAATATGCCTATGGCGCGCGAAACGCCATTTTCCGGTAATTTTACAGTAATCCCACGATTTATTTTTATATTCCATCTTCTTTTGCTTATTCTAACGGCAAAGACCAACTGCTTTTCTATTTTTGGATACTTCGCCAAACATTTAAGCAGATATGAAGCCTCTTTTTCGGCTCCATCCCCTACCACTATTGGAAGATTATTGAAGTTACCTATGCCATCGTTTTGCAGCACTACACTATCAGCATCCACCAAATATAGTTTATATTTTGATTGCA
>JAIRZO010000016.1 GCA_031267195.1 Holosporaceae bacterium
AAGCGATTCGTATGCTGTAACATTGCTCATGTGTAAACTCCTTTCAGACTGACAAGTCCGGAAGGAGTTTACACCTTCACTGAATCTATAGGCCAAGCCTTTGGCGTCTCACTGGTCAAACCAGTAGCTCATTTGTCGGGGAGTTAGAGTTGTGGCTTGGCCGTGTAGTATTTTGACCAACTCCCCCATGTTGTCCCTGCTTAGATTTACTACGTCCACTGACTCTCCCAAATATGGAACCCTATCCCTAAAGTAGGCAATTTCGAATGACTTCGAGGCATTCATGATGGGTTTTGCGGTAAATTACCAGAATGGTGTCAAGGCACATCGCTCCGCAGCCTTTTGCCGCAATAACTCCTTCCACCCGCATGATTTTTTTAACTAAATTTAATGATCTGCCATCCACAAAACCTATTTCATTAAGAAACAGGAAGAAATCATTTACACAGCGGGCCAACGATTCACCATTGTTTTTTTTGAGATAATCCCAGGCATCGGAGACCATTTGTCGCAATTGGCATTTCGCAGATTCCGGGATATCTGCATTTCGCAAGCTCTGCAAATGTTTATGGGTAAAAATTTTAAACCCTGTCTTAAAAATCTCAATGCCCAAGTCCGGAAAATTGCATTCGATGGGTTCCAAGTAATTACTGACACTGTCAAAGTATATGTGGTGATTATAATATTGGGCCAGGCAGTCAGCTCCGCTGGGTTGCATTTGCGGTGTCTCATGATTTTCGCAGGACAATTGTCTGTATTCTTTCAGAAATAAGCCAATATCGAAACTCTTATTTGTTTTCTGAAGAAATAGCTTATACAGTAAAGAAAATTGGGCACTGGATGTCCCAAACCCACCATAATGCAAAAGTGAATTCGCAAACGTTATCGATAATCCACCAAAAACTTCACGGTATCGTTGATAAAACTTAAAAGCCGGTGAGTTTTCGTTCACTCCAACCAACCGAGTTGTGTCACTGACGGCAACTTCAAGATTGAACTGTGGGTCCGTTACCAATAAAACAGCGCTGCCTCCAAAAATGACTGAATATTCTCCAATCAAAAAAGTCTTGCTGCCGCAGGAAAAAGTTTCCACCATCCCTATTATACTCCGTCCGCAAAGAAAAATTAAAATCGCATCGCTAACCACTGCTCAACCACAGCGGTGATTTTATGGATTTCAAGAATTCCGCATGAAAAGATAATTCTTCGGCAGTGGGAGCAAAGTTGAGATTTTCCAATCGTCGCTGTGGATTTTCCCTGAAAAATTTCGTCACCATTTTCACATTTTGTTCATTATTTTGATCATGTGTTCCAAACGACAGCCCTTCTTGACGTCCTCCTAGCAGATGCAGATATACCTCCGCCAGCAGAAAACAATCGACCAAAGCTCCATGTTTACTGCGATGGGAGGTGTTTATATTAAATTTTTTGCACAATGCATTGAGATTTATCTGAGATTTTGGCAGCATTTTCTTGGCCATTTCAAGAGTATCAATGGTTTGATCAAGCGAAAAGAGCGGCTTGTTTATGCGAGCTAGTTCGCTGTTTAAAAAATTTATGTCAAACTGCGCATTGTGAATTATCAGTTTCGCGTCACAGACAAAATTCAAAAAATCATCAGCAATCTCGCAAAACAATGGTTTGTCCATCAAAAAATCATCGGTTATACCAGTTATGTCTACCGCTTCAGAGCTCATGTTTTTCTGTGGATTGATGTGTGTCTGATAGCTATTCCCAGTGGCAATGTGATTAACCAATTCAACGCAGGCAAGATCCACGATGCGATCTCCATCTTCCCAGTTGAGTCCGGTGGTTTCGGTGTCAAGTACTATTTCTCTAAAATTACCGCTAACGGTCATAATTAATAAACCTTTTTCATGTAACATAACATGCAGCATATGCATCAGTCCAATTATTAATAGCATTTTTCTGGGAAACAAATTAGGTGGCAACCTCGACTAAAATATTAGTGTTGGACGATGAAAAAGATACGGAAGATCTTTTCTTGCAAAAATTTCGCCATCAAATTACCGAAGAAGCATATGAATTTGCCTTTGCCACCAGTCAGGAGGAAGTGCAAAAACATTTTGAAATTGAAACATTTGATATTTTTATTTCGGATATTAACGTTGCCGGTATGGACGGCATAAATTTCATCAGTCAATTGAGGAAAAGTTATCCTCTCATGAGAACCATTGTTATATCCGCCTACGGAGATATTAACACTCTGCGAGCAGTTATGCGCTGTGGTGCACATGATTTCGTAATAAAACCTATTGATTTTAATGATTTGTTGGATACGGTGCGAAAAACCACGAAAATAGTTGCATCCATGAAACAGATGGAGGCAACCACCAAAAAACTATCAGCAATTTCAGATGAATTGGATGTTTCCGCAAAATTACAAAGGAGCATTCTGCCGGGGAATATCGTAAAAAGCGGCAGCATAGAACTTTTTGCCGATACAATTCCTGCGGCGGAGGTTGGTGGTGACTTCTATGATTACTTCTGGTTGAGCGAAAGAAAATTGGGCATAGTTATGGCGGATGTCTCCGGGAAAAACGTGTCGGCGGCCATGTTTGCCACCATAGCCAAAACGCTGATTAAATCATTTTCAAGAATATACGCTTCGCCGGCTGAGTGTTTCAAAAACGTTAACATAACCCTGTGCGCAGAAAATGTTACAACAATGTTTGTAACTGCTATGTACGGCATAATAGATACAGAAAAAAATGAAATAACCTACACCAATGCTGGACATTTGCCCATAGCGGTCATTATTTCCGGTCAAGATCCGTGTTTTCTTGAGTGCGATCCTGGCATGGCACTAGGAATTTTTGAAGAGGTTGAATTTATTGATCATACGCATTGTTTTTCTCCCGGAGAAACGATTTTAATGTATACAGACGGTGTGCCGGAGGCGGCCGACCCAGACGGTGCAGAATATGATTTCGAGCGTTTTGCTGCAGTGTTGGCCAAAAATGCAAAAGCATCTCCCAACGCATTAACTCAGGAACTCATAAAGTCCATTCGGCAATTTGCTAATGGAGCACCACAATCGGATGATATTACAACTCTGTGCGTCAAATATAGAACGAGGATAACTCCAAATGTTGTTTGAAATAAAAAACAAGATAGATGAAATAACTTACTTGTGTGATACGGTAAAAGCATATTGTAATTCGAATGATATCTCCGATGAAAAATACCACGATATTGTGCTAATTCTGGATGAAATGGTAACAAATATTATCATGTATGCCTATCCAGATGGTGGAGAGCATGTGTTTTCGGTGGAAATTGAAAAAACAAATGACAGCTACGTCAACATCACCATTACGGACAATGGTATTGCATTTGATCCGCTGGCCAAGGATGATCCTATCACTAGCTTGGATATAGAGGAAAGAGAAATAGGAGGGCTGGGCATATTTCTCGTAAAGCAATTATCCGAGTGCATTGAGTATTCCAGGATCGATGATCACAACAAACTAAATATAAAAGTAGCAATTGTTAAAAAGGAGGAGAACCATGGAAGTCAAGAGCGCAAATGATTCAGGTATTACCGTCATAACGCCGATGGGACGGGTAGACACATCAACCGCCAAAGTGTTTGAAGATGCTGTTATGGCAGCAGCGGATGCAAATGGGAAAATTGCCATCAGCTTTGATAGCATCGATTACATATCCAGTGCCGGGTTAAGGGTTGTACTGATGTTGGGGAAAAAATTGAAAGCATCTAATGGAACCCTAGTACTCATCAATATGCCGGAGAAAATTTTTTCTGTCTTCAAAATGAGCGGTTTTGATAAAATACTTAAAATATGCGCAAATTTTGACGAGGCCAAGCCGTTGTTTGGGTAAGTGAAATTGGATTGCCGGAAAAAATTTTCAGTTGATTCCTACTTTTTCCTCACGCAGGCCACAAAAAATCCATCTGTTCCGTGAACTGCCGGAGATAGTCTCAGCGAATGACCGTGCTGTGGTTGCACAGCGGCGAGTTTTGGATGAATTTCAAGATCCATAGCTTCGAATTCAGGGAAATTTTTCAGAAAATTATTCATTTGATCATCATTTTCTTCCATTAAAATAGAGCAGGTGGCATATAGCAGCCGCCCTCCTTTTTTAACTAATTTTCCTGCTGATTCCAGTATCTTTGACTGCACTGCCAGCAATTCTTCCAAATCAGTGTTGGAAAATTTAGCTCTCATATCAGGATTTCTTCGCCAAGTGCCGCTGCCGGAGCAGGGAGCATCCACCAGGACCAGGTCAGCGCACTCGCTATGCCTTTTGATCCATTTGGAGGTAAGCTCATGACAAAAAACATTATTTACATTGGCTTTCTGCAATCGAATTTTCGCATTTTCTAGACGTTCCGGATATTTATCTAGAGCAAAAATTCTTCCTCTATTCCGCATGGCTGCTGCCAGAGCTAGGGTTTTGCCTCCGGCTCCTGCGCAGAAATCCACCACCGTATCCGTCGGTTTTGCCTGACACATCTCCGCCACCAGCTGTGATCCCTCATCCTGAATTGCAGCGAATCCTTTAGAAATAACATCCAAGTTTCGACTAATTCTACCGTTGAGAACACGCAGACCATGGGGTGCGTAACGCATTTCCTCTGTTTCTATTCCAGATGCTTGTAGCATTTGCTTTAGTTCACCGGATGTTATTTTTAATGTATTGGCGCGTAGATCTACACAAGCTTTTTGATTTAGAGCCTGCATTTCGGTTACTATGGATTCGTCAGAATACATTCTCCGCAGGTACGATTCCATCCATAGGGGATAATTCAATTGTACATGGCGAGGAAGTTTTGTGATATCATCCGGGATTCCTTCAATGGACTTTATAAAACGCAGCTCAAAATCCGTTAGTTTCGATGGAGAATAGAGCTTTCCGGAGAATATTTCCGCTATCTGTTGGGAGGATAGTTTTTGCTTTATCGTTAAAAACGTGATCACGAAAAATCGCCCAAAATTTGCGGTAATAGAAGATGAGTAAAACTTTATAAGCTCATAATTGCGAAAAATTGCATAGGATAATTCTGCAATTTCACGCCGATCACTGCTGCCAATCCACCTGTTGTTTTTGAAAAATCTGGCCATAATGATGTCAAATGGCATGGCGGAAATAAAAAACGCATCCAGTAGATCTATGGTTGCAAAAATTTTCGCTCCATGTTGCATTTGTTTATCTTTCCTTTAGCTGCGCACACATCTGATGGCGGCCATAATGATCCCACATTCGGCAGCAAATGTTATGAGAGAACTGCCGCCATAGGAAAGAAATGGCAGAGGAATTCCTACAACTGGTACAATGCCAACAACCATAGCAATGTTGATGAAAACATGCACAAATAGCAGCAATCCAAGTCCATAGCATACCAATTTTGCAAACGGCCTTTTGGACTCATCTCCGACCCACAAAAAGTAGCAGGTTAATCCACAAAATAATAGAATTATTATTACGGATCCGCAAAAACCAAATTCCTCCGCTATGGTTGTGAAGATGAAGTCTGTGTTCTTTTCCGGAAGAAAATTCAGTTTACTTTGGGTTCCCTGCAGCAATCCTTTTCCAAAAATGTATCCGGATCCGATGGCTATTTTAGACTGAAGCACATGATATCCAATTCCCATGGGGTCGATTTCAGGATTGAAGAGAGTTAATAGGCGATTTTTCTGATAATCACGCAGGAAAAACCATCCAAATGGACATAATATCAGCGTACACATAGTAAATATCAGGAAAGCTTTCAATGGGAATCCAGATATGAATATCATCCCTAATCCCACCAGCAGCAATATGCTGGCGGTGCCAAGATCCGGTTGCTTCATGATGATGGTCACCGGCATCACAATCAGCAGCAGAGGGAATAGGTGATTCCGGAGTTTTTGTATTTCCTGTCTGGATAGTTTGGAATAATATCTTGCGATGGCAATTATAAGAAATAATTTCATCATTTCCGATGGCTGAAAAGTTATGAAATACAAATCGATCCATCTTTTTGCTCCTAACCGCGCAATACCGGCTATTTCCACAAAAAAAAGAGTTGCTAACGAAGCAAAGTAAACTATGTAGGCAAAATTATGCCACATCTTAAGCTTACACAGATACGTTAGCAACATGATTACTAGCGCCGTGCTGATATGCAGGATATGATGCTTAATCTGAGTACAAAATTCTCCATTAAATGCACTAAATTGTCCCAAAAAACTCAGAGAAAAAATGGCCAGCAAAATTAGAAATAATAGATTAAATTCACTAAAAAATCGCAGGCGATTCACAAGTCGTTTTTTCACTTCTACTACTATTATTTTATTCATGAACGGATGGAACGACTAACAATATATTGTTGCCCAATGGAGAGAATGTTACTGAAGGTCCAATAGACCACTAATCCAGAAGGCAATTGCGCAAACATGCAAGTAAACATGATTGGCATTACGAAAAGCATCACTTTGGCCTGGGCTGCATCCGGAGATGATGGCCCAATTTTCTGCTGCCAAAACATTGATAACCCCATTAGCATTGGCCAAATTCCGATGTTTAAAAAACTAGGCAATGTGATGGGAATCAATCCGCATAGATTGAACAGACTTACTGGATCCGGTAGAGATAGATCATCTATCCATCCCAAAAACGGGGCCTGCCTCATTTCTATGGAAATGTAGAGTACTTTGTAGAGTGCAAATAGCACCGGAGATTGCAGTAGAGTCGGCAGGCATCCGCCAATGGGATTAATTCCTTCCTTTTGATATACGGCAGATAGTTCCTGCCCTAACTTTGTCTTATCATCGGCGTATTTTTTCTGCAATGCTTGAATTTTTGGCTGAATTTCTTTAAGGCGATTCATTGATCTATAGGATTTGTGGGCCAGCGGAAACAGCAGCAACTTTATCAACAGCGTCAGCAGCAGGATTCCCAAGCCCATATTGCCGATGATGTCCTTCAAAAAAGCTAGAGCGTAGAGCAATGGCTTTGTTAAAATGTACAGGCATCCAAAATCAATGGCTAGATCAAAATGCGCAATGCCGAGTTTGTTTTCATACATATCGAGAATTTTCAGCTCCTTTGCTCCCACAAACAGCTTATTTACCTGGGTAATTTCTTCGGATGCAGCAACTGTCACAAAATCGCCGGCGCTTTCTACTCTATACAAGTTCTTGTTTAAATATGGGAAATAGCTGTAGGAAACGGAATAATTGCTTTTCTGATCTGGAACAAACGCCACCAGCCAATATTTATCCGTGATCCCAAACCATCCACCGCTGGATCTATGCTCGATACTTTTCTTTTTCATGACATCGTCGTAGCTTATTTCTTCAAGCTTGCCATTAAAATATCCGATGGGGCCTTCGTAGAAATTGAAAGTGTTGTTGGTTTCATTGGCTGCAAATTCTCGACAGATTACCGATGTTAATTTCAACGACACATCGCGATTCCCGTAGTTCTTTACGCTATCCGTTATGGTCATGACATAGTGTTCGTCGACGGAAATTTTTCTTTCGAACCTCAGTCCATCACCATTATCCCAACTCAACAGCAATGGAGATTGTTCCGATAGTTGCACAAAATTTCCAGGAGTATCAACTTTCCAGCAGGTTTCCTCATCCGGAAGCAGCAGCGTTTTGTCGGAAGAAATCCACTCCAGCTTTGCATAGTACTTATTTTCTGTATTCCCAAATACAGAAGCGAGATCTTTGGTATCAGGATTTTTTGCGCTATCAGTGAGTGGCGTACCCTTTTTGCCGGATGTCGGCAAGTCACGCTTGTATTTTTTTAGGAAAATATTATTGATACTCACACTCTTCGAGCAAATAGTACCACGAAGATTAGCCGATTCCAGCTGAATTTTTTTGATCGCTACCGAAGGTGGAGCTTTCTTATTGGTCGCCACTGCAGCGTGATTCGTGGAGTGATTTTGTTGTGTGGTAATTTGAATATCATTGCCATCATTAGCGGACTGAATAACACTTCCTTGGTTTAGAGAGTGCGTACTCATATAAAACGGATAGCAAACCATGATAATGATAGAAACGATGGCAAACAGCAGCAGATTACGCTTTTCTTCCTCCATGATATTTCCCTATATGCTAGTCCTGCTACTATTCTTGCTTGCCATCGAGTTTCATGGTCAATTTTGCTCTACCCCGACTATCATAACCTAGAAACAGCACATCCACTTCATCTCCCTCACTAAAGATGTCAGATACATTTTCCACACGTTGGTCGGACATTTCGCTAACATGCACAAGTCCATCCCGTGGGCCATAAAAATTTACAAAAGCTCCAAAATCCATAATTTTTACAATCTTGCCGCGATACACGGTGCCATTAACGGGATCAAGAGCAATTTCGCTAATCATTCCCAGGGCTTTATTCATGGATGATGAATTTTGAGCTGAAACGGTAACATGTCCATCATCGTCTATGTCAATTTTTGCTCCACTAACTTCGATAATCTCGCGGATAACTTTCCCACCGCTACCAATAACTTCACGGATTTTATCCTTTGGTATGGAAATGGTTTTCATCTTTGGAGCGCTTTCATTAAGATCTTTCCTGTGTTGTTTTAGAACTTTTTCCATTTCTCCAAGAATATGCAAGCGTCCATCTCGGGCCTGATTCATGGCCTGTTCAATAATTTCAAAGGTAATACCTGTAATTTTGATATCCATCTGCAGCGCTGTAATTCCTTCAGCTGTACCTGCGATTTTAAAATCCATATCTCCAAGATGATCCTCTTCGCTCATGATGTCGCTGAGGATTACGGATGTCGTTTCATTCATCACAAGACCCATGGCGATGCCAGCGACTGAATTTTTCAAAGGAACTCCGGCATCCATTAGAGCTAGAGAAGCTCCGCAGACGGTGGCCATGGATGAAGAGCCGTTACAGGACAACACTTCGGAAACCACTCGCACCGAATACGGAAATTGATCACGGGACGGAACAACGGCATCAACGGCACGCCAAGCCAGGCGGCCATGCCCTATTTCACGACGTCCAGGAGATCCGAGGCGACCTATCTCTCCGACAGAAAACGGCGGAAAATTGTAGTGAAGAGCAAAGCGCTCCTTATGTTCGCCCGCCAACGAATCCACCGATTGTTCGTCCTGAGATGTACCAAGCGTCGTTACAGCCAGCACCTGAGTTTCTCCGCGACAAAAAACTGCGGATCCATGCACCATTGGCAACACAGACACATCAACGCTTATGGGCCGTATGTCCGTAGGTGATCTCCCATCCATGCGTCGATTGGTGGTTAATAGTTTATTGCGAACAAATTCTTCGCAGGCATCGTGGAATTTTTCCTTCAGAACAGTATCTTTAACTTCTCGCTCGCTTTCCTGGAAACGTTGTGTGATTTTTGTATATACCTCCGCCAGTGCAGAATTGCGCTGCAATTTACTTTGGCAAGTGTAAGCGTTTTCAATATCTCCCATAAAATCAGTACGAATCTCCACCAATAATTCGTCATCATTATTTTCTGCTGAGTCTGATAAAAAAATCCACTGTTTGTCGGTTGTTTTTGTTGACAAGTCTTCTATCATATCCAGGACTGGTTGAAACGATGCATGCCCGAATTTCAGTGCCCGCAGCATCTCATCTTCCGATAGTTCATTTGCTCCGGATTCCACCATTAGAACACCATCCCTGGTTCCCGCAATGATCAAATCCAGATTCGACACATGGCCCAACGTCGGATTCAGTAAAAACTTTCCGTGTTCATAGCCGACCTTCGCCGCTGCGACGGGACCCATAAATGGCAATCCAGACAATGATAGTGCCGCCGATGTGCCAATGATGGATATGATATCGGCGTCGTTTTTCCCATCAAAGCTCAAAACAGTGCACACAACCTGAGTCTCATTTTTGAAATGCTCATGAAACAACGGACGGATGGGGCGATCTATCAGCCGAGAAACCAATGTTTCTTTTTCCGAAGGACGTCCTTCTCGTTTGATATATCCACCGGGAATTTTTCCTGCTGCGTAGGCTTTTTCCACATAATTTACGGTGAGGGGAAAAAAATCCGCACTCGATTCCTGCAATCTATCAGCCACCACGGTGCATAAAACTACGGTATCTCCATAGCGAACCATCACAGATCCAGTCGCTTGAGTAGCATAACGTCCAGTTTCCAGCGATAGCGGACGGCCACCCCAATCAATTTCTTTTTTTAACACCATAACCCCCATTAACATTCCTCGTCACCAACGCGTGATCTGTTTTACTACTATCTTCTCAATCCCAGCGATTTTATGAGATGTAGGTAGCGCTCACTATCTTCTCGTTTCATATAATCCAACAATTTTCGGCGACGGCTAACCATGGCCAAAAGTCCTCTTCGCGAGTGATAATCTTTGGAATGAACATTCATGTGCTCACCCAAAGAATTAATTCTTGCAGTCAGGATTGCAACCTGCACCCCCGGTGATCCAGTATCGCCAGCATGAGTTGCGAACTTTGCGATAATATCGCTTTTATTTTCCATCGACATCGTTTATCTCCATTTTGCTTTTTTATTTATACTCAATGCACTTTCTTTATCATCGGAGAGCACATTCTAACTGCTCTAACTTCATTTTCCTCGGATACAAAACCAACGCCAAAGAAATGTCGGCTGATTTTTTCGAAGATAAGAACATTAGATGATATCATCCTGCTTCCGCCACACTCACCGCTCAAAAAACCACCGTTGTTGACGGAAAACGGAGACACCAGCAATCTATTTTGTAGTCTTACCACAGAATCTTCATTCAAATACAAGGCCGGGATGTCGTCCAGCGGACATTCGCAGGGAATGAGAGACCTAAAAACTGTATCAGTATCTCTCATTTTCATCAATTTTTCCAGAGAAATCGCGTCGCTTACCGAAAAAAAACCAGATTTTATGCGCCGGAGGGCAGTCACATGAGCAACAGATCCCAGCTCTGCTGCAATATCGCAGGCTAATCGGCGAATGTAGGTCCCTTGGGAAGGGCGTGCCAAGAATTTGAAACATTTCCCATCGGCAAAAGATGAAGCATAATCACCATTTTCATTTGCACAATCGCCATCCAGCAACTCCAGTCCAAGAATTCTGATGGGAACCGGTGTTAACTGCACCGTTTGTCCACTGCGCATTATATCACAGGCTCGCTTGCCAGCAATTTTTTTAGCAGAAAAAGACGGAGGGATCTGAAGTTGCTGCCCTAAAAAGCGCGGTAATACTTGTTCAATCTCTTGGCGATGTGGAATCTTATCAGAAGTTGTAACCACGGCGCCACATCTGTCGAAGGTATCCGTTGCTATTCCGAATAGCACATCAAACACGTATGTTTTTTCCACTTCTGAAGCATAGGGAATGAATTTTCGAGCTTCACCGACTGCTACAGGAAGTACGCCGGTTGCAAACGGATCCAGAGTTCCAATATATCCTACCCTGCAGCCAAATATTTTTTTTACCTTCATGAGCGCTTGATTGGATGACATGCCGGATGGTTTATCAAAACAAAGCCAACCTCCACTCCGGAATGAATTGCCGCAGAGGTATTTGTTAATCTCACTTACCACTATCTTTTGCTCATGATATCTTGAACTGCTCTCCCCAACTTACTCAGACGTGTCCGGTTCTTTCGAGTTCAGCTAAATGAAGGCAGCATTAACTCTCTCGGATTCTTGGGCACATCGATGCCACTATTCCAGCGCCTTCGTTCCGGATTCCGGGGGGGAAGAGTTTATTTCTATATTGCGCACGTGGTTTTCGTTTTTCAGTCTATACAAATTCAAGTGCAGCAGGCCGTCGCAGAATTCTGCATTTTCGACCTCGACGCCATCAGCTAGCACAAATGTCCTGACAAATTGACGCATTGCAATTCCACGATGTATATAGACAGAATTCGGATTCGTCTCCTGCTTTCCTCGTATGGTTAACTGATTGTTTTCTAAAGAAATATTTATCTCATCTTTTCGAAAACCAGCAAGAGCCAGCGTTATTCTAAATCCATGCTCTCCGATTTGTTCTATATTATAGGGTGGATACGAATCCTCCTGAGCTTTGGAAACCGAATTGACCAGCCTTTCGAAATGATCGAATCCCAGCAATAGTGGGCTACTGAAAAAAGACAGCC
>JAIRZO010000058.1 GCA_031267195.1 Holosporaceae bacterium
CATAAAATCCATGTGGAAATTATTCAAAAAAGGCATATTTTTTGAATTACCACAGGCAAGCACACCTGAAAATGCAGATGATTTCTTGGCATTCATAGCAGAACTGTTCGTCTTCATTCGACCACGTCGTCCGTTGGATGGGATCATTCTTACATTGCCGACGGACATGCTGCTGTCGGATATAATTAGCGTGGAAAAGCACGCCCATGAAATGGCGGAAAAAATATTCGCTTTCCAACGGGACGTCAATCTGCGATTACCCATCTATCTGATCGTTACAAAAACAGACATCATTCCAGGATTTGCAGAATTCGCTCACCTGCTGAATGAACAATCCAAGCAACAAATATTCGGATGGTCTAACCCACACACCATCAGCAGTGCCTTTTCGTCCAATTGGATCAATGAAATGATCGAGACATTAACGACCGGAATACGCAATGGCACCATATCGCTATCGGCGGAGCGTTCCTGCTCAGATGATCTCACCAGAGCAATTCTATTTGAAGCGCAATTTCGCAACATTATCGAATCATTGACCATATATTTAGAAACCATGTTTCGTTCCCATAATCCAGAGGATGGTTTTTTGCTGCGGGGAGTTTATTTTATCGGCCGGCAAAAGGAAGTATTGATTTCCGATGATATTTTGCAGATATCGGCTCTAAATCTACAAAAAATGGAAAGTACACGCACCATCGCCGCTGTCACCTATAATGACAGTCTCTATTTTGTGGAAGATTTATTTGGAGAAAAAATCTTTAGAGAACATAACATAGCGCATCCTCTGAAGCTCAATTCCATCGACATGAATCACGTGGAATTTCGGAATAAGGCGATTTTTGCTGCCGTTTCCTTCGGATTATCCTTCGGTTGGTTTTTTGGAAATTACAATGTAAAAAACAATGTGCACGAATATTACTATCAACTGCATTCCATAAAAACTTCGCTGAAGAAAATAAAAACCCTGGAGGCCAACGCAAAATCTCCGGAAGACCGAGATATCATCAACAAACATATCGCAGCGCTACTGCAATCAATGCCCGTCATCAGTCGCTGGAAACTTACTTCTATTTTCGTGCCACAATCATGGTTTTCCTCTCTGTATGCAGAATTAAAAGAAACCATCGGAACAGTGTTTGATGGAATTGTCATGCGTGCCATGTACATAGATCTACTACTAGATACCAAAAGTATATTCAACTATAGCAGCAATCCATTGAGTTTTTCCGCCAAAAAAGATTTATTTGATATTTGCACTTTCGAAAGTTTTAGAAAACTAAAAGACTTTGCTGAGAAGGTTTCAAGCCTAAAAAAAATGAGCACGGAATACAATTCCGTAAGACATCTGGAAGATAGAAAAAAAGTAATTGATCTGACAATCGCTATTTTTAAAGACAAGTTCGAAATAACATCCGAAATGAAAAACAGCATTCCAAACCGCAGAGTTATGCCGCCACCATTTGATGTAGCCATGTTTCAGCCGCGCATTGAGCAGCAGCTGAAAAAGCTGTTCAATGACTTTCTAAAAGAAACCTGTAACGAACTTATCGAAAGAATTTTGCGAAATATTGCAGCTGATCTTGATCTAATCATTAAAATAGCCGCCGATCCAGCAGCAGAACTTTATACTCAGGATCTCGCAAAAATCTACAAAAAAACCGTGCTGATGGTGGATATTTTGAAGAACAAAAACTTTGTTTGGATAACAAGAGAACATTTTGTGCCCAGCAAAGAATATGTGGATCTAATAAACCAACTGCGCAATTCCGAAATGATCAGTCGAACCGGCATTCGCGATGTGTTGCAATCCGCCGAGCGGGAATTTTTCAAATTCAAGGAAAATTTATTGGCACATAAATCTCAGCTAACGGATCAATTACTGTCAGAAGCAGCCAATGTTCCTTCGGATGGTTTTATAAGTATGCAAAAGGAACTTAAAATTATTTTGGATCAGCCGTTTATATGCACAGTGCCACAGAAAGATTTCTCCACTATGGTTTTGGACGATAAAATGCTTATCTGGGATCTAAAAAACCTTAAAGCATTAGCTGACCTAATTGATAAATATTATGAATTTATGGCAAAAATCCCCCCAGAAATCCGAGAGCAACATTGTGATATGTATAAAGTTATCATCAGAAAGTGTTTTCATCATACGGCAGAATCAATGTTGGGACGTGCCCAGGTTTTTGAAGACATTCCTCTGGGACAAATTCGAAATTTACTGGAAACCGCCTACAGCCGCCAATGTGCTAACATCAAAAACGTCGTAGCTCTTCTGGGAAAAATCGCAAAGTTCACGCATGAAATGCACGAGGAAGACAGCACTCGCGACTTTGGATTTATTTCTCTTTTGGTATCCCACTATACATCTCTTCTTGAAAAAATAGATGCTCTATTCAACATGGAAACCCCATATTCATCAGGAGAATCATTATTCGATTCCTGGAATGGCGATGATAATCCTAGATTTCTCAACCTGGATAATCAGGAGGAATTAAAAAAATATCTCCTCGCCCAATTGCAAAGAATAAAATTCCTGGCGAAGGATTTGGCATCACCGGTAGTGGATGCATTATCCATGCCATATATTGTGGATCAGGTAAAAAACAAGAATCTTCTGGAAAAATGGCGCGAAATTATAATGGGAGTAGACAATTACGAAGCAAAACAACCTGGCAATTCACTGGCTTCGCTGGAAGCATTCCTGTCCGAAACCCTCAGCAAAGTCTCCCTGGATTCCTTCGATGAGCATGGGTCTCTAAAAGGATTTGTGGCATCCGGTAGTAATTTCTTTGAATCCAAACGATCCGATGTGGCAAAATCTCTAATGTCGAGAGCTGAAATTGTAAAATATGAAAAAGCAGCGAGCTGCTACAACAAAATATATGAATTTTTTAACACCACCCTCAGCAACAAATTTCCTTTTGGGAACAATCCTGAGGAAGTTACACCTCCAGAGATCGAATCCTTCGTTAATTTATGTGAAAAAAATTCATTGGATGTACTGAAGGTTCTAGAAAAGAACAAAGACTCGAAAAAAGTAAGCGCAAAGGCCATTTCATTCATGAAATCTCTGGAACAGGTGATACCTTTTCTCCGTGTCTGGATTGCCCATTCAAAAACCACAGATCCAAAATCTGCAGCCATGTCGTTTACGGTTTTCACCCGCCCTCATCCAAATGACGAATCATCGACATCAGCAGTGCTGGAGAGATTAATCATCATAAACGACAATGCTATAGAAAACAATGGAAACGCCGTCTTTTATAACGGAGATAATGTGACTGCATCCTTCAAATGGGTTGATAAGGCCAAGGAGCAGCCGTCTTCACGAGGATCCGCTAGCAAACATTTGTTCGTAAACGATTCCATTGCTAAATTCACCTACGGTGGTCATTGGGGCATATTCCGCCTGATAGAAAATCACAAAACTGAAAAAGATGTGGAATTAAAAAATGGAATAACACTGCAGTTCGAAATACCCCTTGTTAGGGGGAAAGATTTGCAAAACAACCAGTGTCGCATGCTACTCAAGTTGATCCCGCTTGGGAAAGTCAAGGATAAAATGGAAAATATTACCTGGCCAATCTTTCCGGCAGCTTGTCCTCACCTACACGAAGGCGAAGACGATGGTCATAATAAAAACAATGGAGCTGCAAATTTTGATGGTGAATTGGAATCGCCAAAATGATAAATATTGATGAATTGCTTCAACCCATACCCGGCGAAAATGAATGTGGAGCATATCTGAAATATGATCCACTCTATGATACGCTCAAAGAATTAAGACGTGCAGATGACCCAAACCTGACCCAGGGCATATGGGTGACCAATATAAAAAAAGCCAATTGGGCTGATGTCATCAGGGTATGCACTGATGCTATCATTAGCAAGACAAAAGACTTACAAATCGCAGTGTGGCTAGCGGAGGCGCTGGTTTGCCAGCATGGATTTGATGGTCTAGATCAATCGATCTTACTACTGCAGGAATTGTGTAAGAAATTTTGGCACAATATTTATCCGCTACCCGCGGATGGAGACATTTCCTCCAGTTCTAGTATGCGGATTCGCCTACTTCCACTCTATTTTTTCGAAGAAAAAGTAACCGACAGAATACTCCTAATTCCACTCACACATACATTGGATAGCATGATCCCGGCACGAACCCTGGCCGACTGGATAATGGCTCGCCACAATATGCATATCAAAGGTAAAAATGGTATCACCATCCAAGAAATAAAAAAAAGTGTACAACAGACTCCAGTTGATTTCTTTCAGAATATTGATGAAAAACTAGCCAACATTACTGTGCATATAAAAAGTTTTGATGGTTTTTTGACTAAATTGTGCGGCTATGATGCTCCTAGCTTTCACAAACTATACGATTATTGTGATGATATCATCGCTATCAATAGCCAAAATTTATCGGAAATGCAGGCCAAAATACAGAAAGCAGAGAATCTACGTATAGAAAAATTACGTGCCGAGAGCCTACCGGATGCAAGTGTGTATGAAGTGGATCACCACGACATTACCTCCGATGTACCATCTAACAAGACCCCGACTGATATAACTCTGGAGCAGGCATATGACATACTGAACAAAATCGCACAACTCCTTGAACGAACACAGCCTCAAAATCCTGTTTCAACACTCATAAAAATCGCTGATAACATTAAGAGCAAAACTTTCATAGAACTGCTGGAAACCAATATCCATGGTGGCATGAGCGCCGCCAACGTTATTTCAGAGCTTTACAACGTACTGGTAAGGGCGAAATAAATGCCAAAGGCAAGACAAGGAACCTGCTTTTTTACACACCTGATGAACTGCTGGTCACAGCTTTTTTAACCAAGAAAATATAAGCAACCACGCGCTTTACATCCGAGGTTACACGAGCATTATGCAGCACAACATCTCTTTCAAATTTCGATTGTGCAGTTCCACATATGTAAACAACTCCTCTACTGGTGGTAACATCATAATTGAGGGAGTGCACATTACTATCAAAGGCCAGCGATGATTTAATGCGTGCAGTTATATTTGAATCGACAAAACACTCTTGAGCGCTTGGTTTTTTCTGTACACTGGTCTCATCGAACACAACATTGTGGTTATCGGTAACCTCCTTCACCAATTCCACAGCCCTTCGGCGCTGCCTTTCATCTTTGAAGCACCCAATGACCACCACCGTCCCATGTTTAAGGCAAAGCTCCACTCTATCAAAAATATTTGGATCTTCGCAAGAAATGTGGTGATTGATCGCCGTTTGCAATTTCCCATCCGATAAACTCCCAACAATGCCTTTTTCGTTACGCACGGCTGCGGTACCGGCAATAGCAGCACCACCAATGACAATTGTTACTGGATCACAGGCAGTAACAGCCAACAGAGACAACACAAAACTATTCTTAATAATTTCCATTTTTTTTCCATCTTAACCTAAGTCTTTAAATTTATGATACGTTAAAAGCTCATTACTTTTTTTTGAATCGCTTAATTATTTCTACACTTAACCATGCTACGGTAGCATATATATTAAAAATAATGAAATATTTTCTGTTGAAACAGAAGTCAACAAAACGGTCTTGCAGCCTAATGTTTACGAAACATCACAAAATGTTAGCCATCAACAGAACTTGTTTATCGAATCAAGTTGACTTTTTTTTGCAATCACAGTAAAACTTCTAGCGAAGGGAGATGAAGTTATGAAAATAGTTAATTCCTTAAAAACCATTCGGTCAAGGCACAAAAGCTGTCGTCTTGTGAGACGCAGAGGTCGAGTTTATGTAATAAATAAGGTTAATCCTAAGTTTAAAGCGAGACAGGGTTAATGTTTCTTTTTTGGTTTTTTAAAAATTGTAATTTTATGGTACTGGGTCTTGTAATAGCAACAAGGGATATTAATTGTTTCCGTAGCCCTGTCGGCTCTTGAAATTGGTAATGCAGATCCCTTTGAAAACAAAAAGGTATTTTTTATATGTCACAGGAAATGGATGGTGCTACCAACGACATCGGAACTGGCGCCGCTGTTGTCATCAGTTTTGCTGAATTGTTCGAGAACTCTTGCAGAGCATCGACGCTAGAACACAAAGTAGTCAGAGGTAAAATCGTTGATATCAACGACAATTTTGTAATAATTGATGTTGGTTTGAAGTCCGAAGGACGCATAGCGCTCAGCGAATTCATGACTTCTTCTAACAAAATGGAGTTAAAAGTAGGCGATGAGATTGATGTATATATAGATCGCTACGAAAGCAAAAATGGCGAAATTGTACTGAGTCGTGAAAAAGCACTGCGGGAAGCAGCCTGGCTGGATCTCGAAAAAGCATTCAACAACAGAACCAGTGTCACTGGCACCATTTGCAACCGCATCAAAGGTGGATTTATGGTTGATTTGGTGGGAGCAATGGCGTTTTTGCCTGGCAGTCAGGTGGATGTACGTCCCATAAAAGACATTACCCCACTACTGGGAATTCCTCAGCCGTTTATTATCCTAAAAATGGATCGAGTGCGGGAAAATATAGTTGTATCTCGCCGCGGTATTCTGGAGGGAGCTAATGCTGAAGAGAGAGCGAAGGTTGTAGCTACCCTCCAGGAAGGACAGATTATCGAAGGCGTTGTGAAGAACATTACAAACTACGGAGCTTTCGTAGATGTAGGAGGCATAGATGGTCTCCTGCACAACACAGATATTTCCTGGAAAAGGACAAATCATCCATCCGAAGTTCTGACGCCTGGCCAAAAAGTTGTGGTAAAAATCGTTAAATTTAACCGGGAAACGCAGCGTATTTCCCTTGGAATGAAACAGCTCACAGACGATCCTTGGGAATGCGTTGATAAGGAATTTCCAGTTGGCAGTCGAATAGTTGGTAAAGTAACCAACGTAACGGATTATGGTATCTTTGTTGAAATCAAAGAAGGTGTTGAGGGATTGGTTTATGTTTCGGAAATAAGCTGGAAGAAAAACATCTCTCCCGCGAAGGTCGCCAGCGTCGCCTCGGATCTGGAAGTTGTTGTGTTGGATGTGGATGTAGCTAAACGACGGATGGGCCTCAGCGTCAAGCAATTGCAGGAAAATCCATGGAATGGAGTAAGCGATTCGTTTTCTGTAGGTCAGATTTTTGAGAGCTCTGTTTCGAATGTGGCGGACTTTGGCATATTTGTCAATCTTATAGAAGATATAGACGGTCTGGTACACCTTAATGATCTATCCTGGGATCAACCGAAAGACTCAGAACTAGCGAAATATAACAAAGGAGACATCGTCAAAGTAAAAGTGTTGGAGATTGATTGTGAAAAGGGACGGGTGTCGCTGGGAATAAAACAACTGACAACCAATCCAGCCGCCAGCAATCCTAATAATAGTGTGGCCCTCAAAAAAGGAGCCATCGTTACCTGCGTTGTTTCTGAAATTAAAGATGATGGCATCGGAGTTACAATTGTTGGCGGACCCCAGGCATTCATCGAAAAAATTGATCTCGCCAAAGATCGTGAGGATCGTCGATTGGATAGATTCGCTGTCGGCGAAAAGATTGATGCTATAGTAACCGGTATCGATAAAACAGGCACTAAGGTTTCTCTTTCCATAAAGGCACTGGAAATTGCTACAGAAAAAAAAGCAATGGAGGAATATGGTTCATCAGATAGCGGCGCTAGCCTTGGGGAAATTTTGGGAGTTGCCATTGGCAAGTCGTCTTTCACTAAATCTATAAAATAGAGGTATGTATGCGTGCAATTATTTTTTTATGTTATGGTTTTTTCGTTAGCTCTCTTGGGCTCCTCGGCATAGGCGCCGAGGCTGTATTTGCCGCTGGAAGATCCGTTGCCTGTCCGCCTTCTGCTGTTCAACAGCCAAATAACTCCGTTAAAGAATTCGTTGAGAATACTTTCAAAGCTATCCTTAGAACCATCCAGGGTAACACGGTAAATACTAATGAATTGATAAAAATCGTTGAACAAAATTTTGCGGTTAACCACATGTTGAGTCGAGTTTTGGGACAATATCTAAACACTCTGAAGCATGATCCAGAAAAATTAAAAAAATTCACCGAATCTTTTATTCGGCAGATCGTTGGGCTATATAAATCAGAATTGGGGAAATATAAATCAGCAACATTTCGCATCATAAAAATTGAAAGTTCTGATGGTGACTATCATTTAACAGCGGCCATTGTCGCAAATAGTGCAGAAATTACGGTTGAATTAGATATTACACATGATAATGGTAATACAAACAAATTGCTAATTAGTAGACTAGTCATAAACGATGTAGATATAGCTATAATCCAGCAAGCAGAAGCTAGAAGTTCCGGTACCGATTGTGGTGATTATGTAAAACGCATAATTGATCAGTATTCAGGTAGATCGGCATCATGACCTGAAGCTTTCTGCGGATGTATCGCCATGCTTATGATTCCTCTAAAAATTCTTCCACACGGTACTGGACTTGATTTGCCTGGCTATTCCACACCCGAAAGCGCAGGGCTAGATCTGCGGGCAGCAGTTGAAACTGAAATTGTTCTGAAACCAATGGCCAGATATGCAGTACCAACTGGCATTTCTCTTGCCTTACCGAAAGGATATGAGGCGGAAGTTAGGCCGAGATCCGGACTAGCATTCAACAATGGTATAACAGTCTTAAACACTCCAGGAACGGTGGACAGTGATTTCCGCGGAGAGCTAAAGGTGTTGCTCATAAATCTTGGAGAAGAGGAGTTTACACTGAACCGTGGATTTAGAATTGCCCAGCTGGTGGTACAAAGATACGAGACAATAGCATTCCGGGTTGTAGACACTTTAAGCGACACAGAACGCAGCACCGGCGGTTACGGATCCACCGGAATACTCTAACAGCTAAGCTTTGTCATGCAAAAAAATATTCTTTCTTCAACTGGCTTCAATCGCAGCCACACCATCAGCATTTCGGTCCATCAGCTCAATGACAGCAATCGGAGCTTTATCGCCGAGCCTAAAACCGCACTTTACAATTCTGGTGTAACCACCGTTGCGATCAGCATAGCGCGCCGCCAGCGGACCAAAGACCTTAGTCACTAATTCGTCATCTCGCAACTTTGCAAACAAGATCCTTTTTTGCGCAATGCTGCCCTTCTTGCCCAAAGTGAGCATCTTCTCAACATATGGACTAAGATCTTTAGCCTTCGGCAAGGTCGTAACAATTTTTTCATACCTAAGCAATGATTTTGCAAGATTAACAAACAAAGACTTCCGCTGGGCTGTGTTCCTTCCAAACTTTCGTCCACTCATTCTATGTCTCATAACATCCTCCGATATATTTTATCAATTTATTCTTTAAATCTTGTCGCGTGTCCCCGTAGATATATTATCATCCATGTTTTCCAACGGCCAACCGGGAACCTGCATGCCAAGATATAACCCCATGTTAGAGAGTACTTCTTTTATTTCATTCAACGACTTTCTTCCAAAATTTGGAGTTCTAAGCATTTCATTTTCTGTTTTCTGCACCAAATCACCTATGTAGACAATATTGTCCCCCTTCAAGCAATTCATGGAACGAACCGAAAGCTCCAGATCCTCTACTCGTCTCAGCAGATTTGCATTGAACGGAAGAGCTATTTCCTTTTCCTCATCAACTCGTTCAACTTCCTCTTCAAAATTGATGAACTTCTGCAACTGATCCTGCAATATCTTTGCCGACATAGCTACAGCATCCTCTGGACTGATGGCGCCGTTGGTTTCCACATCCAAAATTAATTTGTCATAATCGGTTATTTGTCCAACTCTGGTATCCTCAACCCTATAGGCAACTTTTTTAACGGGATTGAAAATGGAATCTACAAAGAGCGTTCCCAAGGGAGCATCTTCGATTCGATTCTGCATCGCCGTAACATAGCCACGACTAACCGCAACCGTAAGCTCCATCTTAAGGATGGCACCATCACCTACGGTGCATACGTGGTGCTCTGGATTTAACACATTGATTTCCGCTTCCCGATCAAACATTCCAGCCTTAACTTCACAGGGACCAACAACAGAAAGTCTCATCTTTCGCACCGATTCACATTCCATTCTCAAAGACATTGATTTTATATTCAAAATAATGTTCGTAACGTCCTCCGTCACACCAGGAATGGTAGAAAATTCATGCAAAACTCCGTCAATACGGATGGAAGTAACGGCAGCTCCCTTTAGGGAAGATAACAGAACGCGACGTAGAGCATTACCCAGAGTAACACCAAACCCCCGCTCCAAAGGTTCCGCCACAAGAGTTGCTATTTTATGAGAAACATCAACGTCAGAAGTCACCTCATCTTCGACCTGCAACCTATAAGCCTTTATTAGATCTTGCCACTGTCTTTGAATCACAACAAACCTCTCTATAAAGCTAAACTCTGCGCCGTTTCGGTGGTCTGCAGCCATTGTGAGGAAGTGGAGTAACGTCTCGTATAGAACCAACAATTAATCCCAATGACTGGAAAGTCCTCAGCACAGACTCACGCCCGGATCCCGGCCCTAATATTTCTACATCAATATTTTTCATGCCGTGTTCGATGGCCTTCGATGCAACTTTATCCGCCGCTATCTGAGCAGCATATGGAGTGGATTTGCGTGAACCACTGAAACCGGTACTCCCCGCAGAACCCCAAGCAATAGTGTTGCCCTGCAAGTCAGTAATCGTGATTATCGTATTATTAAAAGTCGCATTGATATGCGCCATTCCGGAAACAACATTCTTTTTATCCTTTTTCTTTAACTTTTGAACACTCTTTTTATACGCCATGAGTTCTCCTATTTAGTCACTTTCTTTTTTCCTGGAATCGCCCGAGCCTTACCCTTTCTGGTGCGGGCGTTGGTGTGAGTTCTTTGCCCGTGAACCGGAAGACCTTTTCTGTGCCTCAATCCCCGATAACAACCGAGATCCATAAGTCGCTTAATGTTCATATTAACAACCCGTCTCAGATCTCCTTCCACCTGATAATCTCTGTCTATAATTTCGCGAATCCGCAGAATTTCATCCTCCGTAAGCTCAAAAACCCTCCGGGAATCAGCAATGCTGGCTCCATGACAAATCACCGCTGACCGCGTCGGACCTATACCATATATGTACCTCAAAGCGAATTCGACACGCTTTTTATCGGGCAAATTAACACCAGCTATACGAGCCACAGACTATCTCCCCTTTCTTTAATCTTCCTACAATCATTGTAACACATAAACATAAATAACGCACACAAGTTGCTACAAATGACATATACTCCATCACGCTAAGAAGCTGGATTTTGAAGGTGAAAATTCACGGCAATTACAGCCTTCCAAGTCCGGAGTCTCATCTTGAATGAGTATATACTTAATTATAGACCTAATTCCATGGCCAATTTTGTAACACTCTGCAGAACAATTTCCCGAGAAGCATTACCATCGACCTTTATCAATCGGTCCGCATAATATGCCGAAACCGGCAACGTAATACGTTGATATTCAAGAAGTCTATGCCGCACAACTTCCTCCTCATCGTCCCCTCTCCTCACAAGTTCGCCACCACAACGGGAACAGCGACCAATTTTGTCATCAGCTCCAAACGTAGCGGCACACAGGACACAAACCCTACGGCCAACGATTCTGGCAACGATAAGCTCATAGTCCACTTCAATTTCAATGACCTTCATGGAATTTTTTAGACAGGCATCAAAAATTGTGTCCAAAAACTTCGCTTGATCAACACTGCGGGGAAACCCATCCAACAGCACCACCCGCTTTTCCGGTAAAACTCGCTCCAGATTAACTTCAACTACCTGATTAACAACACCGTCGCTTACCAAGTCACCTGAACCAAGAATTGATTTCACAATAGCACCAACCTCAGTATCGTTTTTTACCTCATTTCTTAACAAATTTCCAGTGGAAAAATGAATAACATCAAAATTATCTAGCAGATGCTGAGCAACCGTCCCCTTCCCAGCTCCCGGAGCTCCAAGCAAAACAATTGCTTTAAGATCATTCGACATAGCAGCAACCTATTTCTTACTTCCTAACATTATTTTTTTCTCTTCTCCATCTTCTTCAAAACTCCTTTATACTGGTGCGATAAAATATGAGTATAAACCTGCGAAATAGTATCAATCGTTACGCCCACAATGATCAAAATACCAGTACCGCCAAAAATAAAATTAACACCAAGATGAGACCGAACCACGTCCGGTAATATGCAAACACAGGACATGTATAAGGCACCAACCGTCGTCAATCGAGTCAATATGTAATCTAAATAATCCGCAGTGGCCTGTCCCGGTCTCACACCAGGAATAAAACCACCGGCTTTTTTCAAATTATCCGCCGTTTCTGTTGGATTAAATATTATGGCGGTGTAGAAAAATGAAAAGAAAATTATTAGCACCACCAGTATCAGCGAGAAAATTATATCTCCTCTTTCAAAAAAATCAAAAATATAATTGAGAATAACATTGTCACTCTTGTTTGCAAAAGACAACAATGTCATTGGCAGCATCAAAAGAGCATAGGCAAAGATTGGTGGCATAACTCCAGCAGAATTTATTTTCAAAGGCAGATGACTGCCTTCCATTTGCTTATTCTGAGCCATCATTGCGTGTTTCTGAGGATAATGAATGCTAACGCGCCGCTGCGCTCTCTCCATGAAGACGACAAATGCTATAACCCCGATGGCCAAACCAAAGATAGTAACCACCGCAAGCACCGACAAAGCACCCGCTCTCCCCAGCTCAAAGATATTAAGAATACTGGCGGGCATATTGGCAACGATTCCGGCGAAAATCAGCAGCGAAGAGCCATTTCCAACCCCCCGGGATGTAATCTGTTCCCCCAACCATACCAGAAACATCGTACCGCACACCAATGACGGCACCGCCACAAATGGAAACATTGCACCTATAACCACAGGATTGTTGGGGGCATTCATCAATAACATACTCATGCCAAACGCATGAAG
>JAIRZO010000009.1 GCA_031267195.1 Holosporaceae bacterium
GTCAATGAGCTGGAGCTTAGCCAAGCTACGAGCAAACTGCTTGCTGATAAAATCATCGTATTTACAGGAACTTTTGAAACTATTTCTCGAGAAGAAGCGAAAGAATTGGCGGAAAAACACGGCGCAAAAACAACTTCTTCCGTCTCATCCAGAACTTCTTTCGTGGTGGCTGGAGAAGGTGCTGGGCAAAAGTTGCATCAGGCAGAAAAATTTGGGATAACCGTCATATCAGAGAGTGATTTTTTGAAAATAGTCCAGCATTAGGCGATATATACTCATTCAAGATGAGACTCCGGACTTGGAAAACTGTAATTGCCGTAAATTTTTGCCTTCGAAATCCAGCTTCTTATTTTTAATGAGTATAAAACTATGTTGATATGATGAATGAAATTATGTTCACAATTAAGGAAAAAACATGGCCCAAAAAAACATGCTCCAGCGTAACTTTATTCGCCGTTCTCGATGCCTTTTTAAGAAACTCAAAACAAAAAAGATAGCTTTGCAATTGATGGTTGCTGCAGCGCTGCTGATTATGTTGCGTTTGTCTATTGCCGGAAATATGATCAACGATCTGCGGGCCACCATCGTTACGATCCATGTATACATCGATAACGTGTTCTCTTGTATGGAAGATTGTGCTTGCGAATTTATTGGATATGTAGCAAATATCGGCAAAATACACCGTAAACTTCGAAAATTGCAGATAGAAAACCTAAAACTACAGGAGGAAAATCGCAACTTATCGCAGCTGCAGATCGAAAACACAGAACTGCGTAGGTTTTTGTCCATGACTGCCAAAAATGATGCTCACAAAGTTATTGTGGCCAAGGTTGTGGCAAAATCATCGAATAATTACACACGATCTTGCGTTCTTGGCATTGGATCTGCCGATGGCGTCGCAGCGGATAGCATCGTCAAGAACAGCGATGGCCTGATCGGCCAAGTAGTGGATGTGCACAAAGCTTGGTGCAGAGTCCTATTCATAACTGATATAAAGTCCAGCATCCCAGTAAAAATCGGCAAAAATAGCATAAATGCCATAGCCAGCGGAAATAACTCAGAAACACTACAAATTACCACAGTCCGAGAGGATCTGGCCATTCACTCCGGCGACACTGTGACAACATCCGGCTATGGGAACATTTTCCGAGACGATATTCCGGTCGGAAAAATAATTAAGAACGGAAACAAATTTTTCGTAAAACCCATCATCGATTTTAACCGACTAACCTACGGGTGTATCCTAAAATAGGCAGTATTTACAAACCAGCTTTTTTGCACTGATTTTTGAGGTTATGAATGGTTTTACATCAAGCTGTACAAAAAACGCTCAAATTTCAATAAAATATTGGGTGGTTTGTAAACACTGCCTAATATACTCCATCACGCTAAGAAGTTAGATTTTTTGAGTATGTGAAAATTATCATTGATTCTGGATCGCATTTTTTCTGCAATGTGGTTACAAAGTATTCCTGAAAAATGCCATGATATCGTGTTTAAATTCTCTGACAGTTCTGAAATATCTGTTGTTTCTGACATATTCATGGTTGGATGAACTGCATCCATGAGCAAAATCGGCTCATCTTCCAGAGTATTTTTCACGAACTCTTTGTATTCATTAACAAATCTTTTTTGAGCAACCGGATCCACATTCTTCAGATTCGTTTTTGGATTTTTATGAGAAAAACCATGAACTTTTCTACCTGCTTGCTGATGGTTTCCTCCTCCCAAAACAATGCCTCTGATATTTTCTTGTACGTCCAGCCTCTGTGCGACAGTAACACATTTAATGCGATCCCTCGTCCGACCATACTTTTCAGTACGATACCTCCTGCACAGCTCTTCGTACTCTTCTTTGCTTAAAAAATCTTTCTTCATCTCTTTACTGTAACATACTTCTTCTAAAAATCTAACTTCTTATCGTGATAGAGTATATACTCATTCAAGATGAGACTCCGGACTTGGAAGGTTGTAATTGCCGTGAATTTTCGCCTTCGAAATCCAGCTTCTTATTTTGAATGGGTATATATATATCCATGGCAATTCGTGTATATTGGGCAATCACTGTAATAAAAAGACCTTCGCATAAGGCTCAATCCATGGTTGACCTGTGCGGCATCGATTCTACAGTTTATAGGACGGTGTAACTTTAAGTCTGCTGATGAAAAAGCTTATCAAACTTCGCAATACCGAGGTCAGAGGAATCGCAATCAATACTCCCACAATTCCTCCCAGCTGCAGTCCCGCAAAAAATGAAAACATCATCCACAGCGGATGCAATCCAACTTTTTTTCCCACAAAATGTGGATATAATAGGTAGGATTCCAGAAACTGTCCCACCATATAAATTGCTATCAGCAGATACATCTTTGCCAAAGTCAGCAACGGTGCATTGATTAAAATGACCAACAGGAATGAAAAAAATGCCCCCACAAATGGCACAAAAGATGACATGCCGGACGTAATGCCCAGTAGAATGTAATTGCTCAGCCCCGTCGCATAGAGCGAGGTTGCATAAAAAAGCGCCAGAACCAAAGCAATTTTAAACTGCCCATTAAAGAATTTTTGAAATGTCGTTCTTATGAGAACAGTAATTGCAACAAAAATTTCCCGTTGGCGACTTGGAAGGCAATTGCGCACCAGGAACGTCATTTTATTCCAATCGCGAAGAAAATAAAAAAATGAAATCGGCATAATGAGGAAAAAAGAAACAAAATTTCTTATGGCATTGCCGGTGGAAGCCAATCTATCCATTAGCGATCCAATCATAAATATATTTTTGCTAAGATATTCCTGTAATTCTTTTTCTAGATTTGCCACATCCACATGATATTGATCTATATTTAGAGAGGAAAACGAGTTATTGAGAAAACTAATGAGCTCAGAATAATAGGTAGGAATATTGTTATGCAGCAATATAAGACAGTCCTTAATTTTTGGCAGCACAATTACCCCAGCCAAAATTACAATCCCGACAGAACTCAGCGCAAATAGAGCACTGATGAATCCCCTGGGCAGATAGCGGAAAGACAGAGAATCTACACACCTGGAACTAAAATATGCAAGAAAAAACCCAACTACAAACGGAAAACATATTTCAGAGAACAGATAGAAAAACAGAAATACTCCGCCGATGGTGCATATCCAAAATACAGATCTGCTATCCGTTAAGTATGTCATTCCTGATCATTCCATAGTACTTTCGCAAATAATCTGCCGCTGAAACAACGGTTGACAGGCACACCATCCCAGCGGTAATCAACATTTCAGTTGATGCCATTGTCATGGATAGGCAGCAACAACCGACGACAACGATGACAAACATCATCTGGATAGCCGTATTTATCTTGCTGGACATTAGTGGCCGTATCTCCAGGTTTATGCCAAGCAATGCACATAAGCACACTGCCATAAGAATTATCAGATCTCTGGCAATTACGATTACTGCCACATAAAACGGCACATATGCCAAGAATGCAAGGACGCCGTAGGCACTAATCATCAATACCTTATCCGCCAGAGGATCGAGTAGAGCGCCGACCGAGGACGATGCCTGCCATTTTCTCGCCAAATACCCATCAAAAAAATCACTAATGGCGGCAAGTACAAACACCAAGAGCGCTTCCGGAAAGTTATTACCGTTTACCAACGGAATGAAAAAAACTGCCAGCACAATCCTTAGTAAAGATAGAAAATTCGGGACCTGCTTCTTTTGGAATGCAATTTCAATGAATTTCATCACCTTCCTCTATATAATGAGGATAATTATAGTCTGTTTCAGAAATAAAACGCAACGAAATCTCCACAAATCTTCATCCAGCTAGAGCAATTTCTGCGCCGTACGATCTTCGAGCTGATGCATAGCAAACAAAGCAAATATAGCAAATGCAAACATAAATAGTCCTAAATAAAAACATGATCCAGTATTTTTCATGATAATTTCCGCCATTAGTGGCGTTGTACCAGCAAAAACTGAGTGACTGATGCCAAAGGACAATGCTATGGCGGTGCAGCGCACATTGGTTGGGAAGGATTCTGCATAGAAAGCAGCCCTTCCACCAAAAAACACTCCCAAACAACTGCCAACGGCGATTTCAAACAGCAGGTGAAGACATAAGTTTTCATGGCCAATAGTAATGAACATCGGAAATACGCAAAGCATTGTGCCAACTATACTGCTCATCATCACGGGTTTTCGCCCAAATCTATCGGACAACAGGCCTCCTACAGGAATGGCGATGGTCATGCATAAATTCACCAGAGTCGTAAAGAAAAACGCCTGCAGCGGCGTAGCTATTTCCGTAACTTTGAAATAGTTGTGCAGATATGTTAGTAGCATGTAGAAAACAACCCCACCATAGGCATTGATGGATACGGCATAGACTATTGTTTTTGTGTGCTTTTTTATAGTTTCCATGATGGAGTTTTTATCTTTTATTCCCGTTTTTCCGGAAGATTTCCTTGGCATTTGATTTTTATCGTTTTCCATAGAGTACTGACAAAAGAAGCTTTCTGTTTCTTCCATTTCATAGCGGAGATAAACACCAAATATGGCGATAACAACCCCCAGGAGAAATGGAATCCGCCAGCCATAGGATTCAAAATCAGCAGTATCCATACATGTGATCAACAGCGACGACACCGATAACCCCAGCAACACACCCAGCGGACTTCCAAAATCTGACCAGCTGCCGAAAAATCCCCTTTTTTTGGGTGGAGCATGTTCTACCAGGTAAACCATTGATCCGGAAAAATCCCCCCCTATGGCAATGCCCTGAAAAAGCCGAATAATGGCGAGAGACACCGGTGCCATAATACCTATGCTATCGTAGGTTGGTAATAATCCCGTTAAAAATGTCGGAATTGACATGGTAAGGATGGAAATGATCAGTGCCAACCGCCGCCCGAACACATCTCCGATATAGCCCAGCACAATTCCACCTAGCGGCCTCGAAAAAAAGCCAAACGCAAAAACGAGATATGTTAACAGCAGAGATGAATCATTATTCGCTGGGAAAAATAGCTTCGATAGAGTAGTGGCGAACAATCCATAGAGGGTGTAATCAAACCATTCCAGTGTGTTTCCTATTGCACAGGCTAAAGTATTTTTTACTTGTTTATTCATTGTTTTTATTACTCCACTGCAACTCATCTCTCCTGTTCGGTATTTTGCATTTCAGCAATTCTTGCACTGATGCCCGCCCGCAGAAATTCATCAATATCGCCATCCATCACTGCCGTAACATTGCCCTTTTCAAAGCCGGTGCGCAAATCCTTAACCATCTGATATGGCTGCATCACGTAGGAACGAATTTGATAACCCCAACCGATGTCACTTTTTTCCTGATTATTAACCTGCTGTTCTCTTTTGCGCAATTCTAATTCGTATAATCGTGATTTTAACATATTGAAGGCAATGGCCTTGTTGCGATGCTGGGAGCGATCCGTCTGACATTGCACAACTATTCCCGTCGGCGTGTGGGTTATGCGCACAGCGCTATCCGTCTTGTTCACATGCTGTCCACCGGCTCCAGATGCCCGATAGGTATCGATGCGAAGATCGGCTGGATTTATTTCAATGTTAATGGATTCATCGACCACTGGATAAACTCCGATGGAAGCAAAACTTGTATGACGGCGAGCGTTAGAATCGAAGGGAGATATGCGTACAAGCCGATGAACTCCCGATTCACTCTTAAGCCATCCGTAGGCCTTAGATCCATCGATTTTTATGGTGGCGGACTTTATACCGGCCTCCTCCCCAGAACTTTCCTCCATCAACTCCACCAAATATTTGTGAGATTCCGCCCAGCGATAATACATACGCAGCAGCATCTGGGCCCAATCCTGCGCCTCGGTTCCACCGGCCCCCGCATGCACCTCCAGGAAGCAACTGTTGCCATCCATTTCACCAGAAAAAAAGCACTCCAACTGATAAATTTTCAGGCGATCCTGGAGTTCCCTTAGGTTATCCTCCAGCTCCGCCACCAGCGGTACATCACCTTCCTCTTCCGCCAATTCCAGCATCAGCACAATGTCATTCAGCTCAGATTCCGCACCACAAAAACGATTCAGCTCCGCATCCAACTGCGACTTCTGCTGCATTATAACTCTAGCTTTCGAAGGATCAGACCACAAATCAGCAGATTCACTGTGGGTTGCTAGTTCATTTACTTGTTCTTGCAGATGAGGTACATCAAAGATACCTCCGCAGCAACTCCAGATTTTTTTTTAAAGATTCAACGATGCGCTTTATTTCGTCTTTCATGATTTTTCTCCTTTCCCATGATGAATAACTTACCAGGCGGATTTTTCCCACAATCTCCAGTGATCATGTTTCATTAATTTCATTATCAGAACTGTGGAAAAGAAAAAAACAAGTACCCCTATGCTAAACATGGTTCCCACTACAATATACTTTTGCGAAAATGCACCAAGTTCCGGTGTCCAAAATCTCCTGCACATTGCATCCATAACTATATATGTGATAACAGCAGCTCCAATTTGCGCAAATATTTTTTGAACAAACTTTCGGGATAGCTCTATTTTCAATTTTTTCCCGGAAAAACAAATCAGCATTATTGCGTTAAAAATTGCTGATAGCGAAGTACAGAGAGCTACGCCAAAGTATTTTAAAAACGGAACCAACACAAAAAGTAATATAGCATTTATTAGAACAGAAATTATAGCAAAAATTACTGGAGTTATCGTGTCTTCCGCCGCAAAATATATGGTGGAAAACAATTTTGTCAGCACATAGGCCGGAAGACCAATGGAAAATCCCATAACAGCATCCGCCGTAATGTGCACCTGATCTATTCCAAATAATCCACGCTGATAGACAACTGCGACTATCGGTTCCCCAAGCGCCACGAGTGCCGTAGTGGTAAATATGATGAAAAACATCGATAATAAAAGTCCACGCAATAATTCTCCGCTGGCAAGCTCATGATTTTTTAACACCATACATTGAGATAAAATTGGTAACAGTGCTGTGCTTACCGCTACTCCGAGTGTGCCAAGAGGAAATTGATTGAGCCTATCCGCAAGATTAATGCAGGTGATGGATCCCGTTGGCAGATATGAAGATATGCTGGTATCAATTAGCAAATTCAATTGCCAAACCCCGGCGGCAATCACTCCCGGAACCATGTTTAGCACCATATCCTTCACCCTCGGTGACCAGCAGGCCAGCTTTATGCGAACAAAGAATCCCTGTCTCTTTATGGCAAACAGCAGAATGGTTGTCTGGGTTATACCGGAAAAAAACACCAGTACAGCAATAACATAAACCGTCATAAGATGAGATGCATCAATCACATAGCAAAGAGTCAGTCCAAATATGCTAAATATGCTCATCAACGAGAAAACAGCCGCCGGCAATGCAAATTTGCTCAGCGTATTGAGTACTCCTGAGAATAGAGATGACAGAGAAATAAGAATTAAATAGGGAAAACATATTCTGCCAAGATTGACCGTAATGGCGAATTTTTTACTTAAGACATCAAATCCCAGCACCATGATTTGCAAAATTTGCGGAAAAAATACAATAATAGCAATTGAAAATAATATAACCACCAATAAAAGGAAACTAAAGATTTCCGTCAGAACCATATTCGCCTGCGATTTGCCTTCGCCATTAAGAACTTTGGAAAATCTTGGAAGGAATGATGCATTGAACGCACCTTCCGCAAAAATACGCCGAAAAGTGTTAGCAAATTTCAGCGCCACCACCAAAGCATCCGTATATATTCCGGCTCCCAGCACAAATACCATCATGCATTCACGTAGAAACCCTAACAATCTGGAAAAAAGAATAAATCCACCCACGGTGAAAGCGGATCGTATCATACTTGGCATGTTATAAAACTCATAAAATCAATCTCCACATGAGATCACGAAACCTTAGCGAAACTAAGATTTTTTATCAGCAAATCCAACTCTTCGAAATTATCAAACGAAATTTCAACGACGCCGCCTCTGCCTTTTAATTTTATATTAACATCTAACCCTATCAATGAAGAAATTTGATCAGCGATGTTGAAAATTTCCGGATCCACCAGCGCTTGTTTTCGGAAAGTTTTAGTGATTTGTTGGGACTCTGCTGATGTTTTTCCACCGACTCTTGCTAATTTTATTATATTTTCCACATCGCGGACACTTAGGTTCAAATCAACGATCCGATGAGCAACTTCCACAGCACTAGGAAAACCAATGAGTGTTCTGGCATGGCCGAATGTAATTTTTTTTTCCCGAAGAAGTTTCTTCACTTCACTCGGCAACGAAAGCAATCGTAAAATATTCGCCACATGGCTTCTGCTTTTAGATAGGATATTGGACAGTTGTTCCTGGGTATGGTGAAATTCATCAATCAATTTCCCGTAGGCTTCGGCCTCGTCCATCGGATTTAAATCTTCCCGCTGAATATTCTCCAGTATGGCGATTTCCAACTGATCTTTCTCGGTTATTTCCATCACAATGGCAGGAATTTCTTCCACTCCAGCCATTTTCGATGCTCTTAATCTACGCTCTCCCGCCACCAGCTGATAGTTCTCATTTCCAATTTTGGCTACCAATATAGGTTGCAGGACACCATTTTTTCTTATGGATTCGGATAAAGATAAAAGATTTTCTTCATCAAATACTTGTCTTGGCTGGTACGGGTTTCGACTGATGCCGTTGATGGCAAGATTAACGACTGATCTACCTGCATCATTGTCGGAAGAAATTTCATTCATGTTTAAAAATGCTGATAGCCCACGGCCCAAGCGTTTTTCACTCATGTATTTTGTTCCCTAGCCAAAAACTCCCTTGCAAGCTCTATATAGGACACGGCCCCCGACGATCTCACATCATACAGCACCACCGGTTTTCCGTGGGATGAAGCTTCGCTGATTCTAACATTTCTTGGAATGACCGTATCAAAAACCAATTCGTTGAAATGATTGCGCACATCCTCCGCTACCACATAGCTAAGGCTATTCCTTCTATCGAACATGGTTAATAAAATTCCTGACACAATCAAACTTCTGTTGATTGTATTGCGAACACTCTGAATGGTGCTAAACAACTGAGCCAGGCCCTCAAGGGCATAGAACTCACATTGCAATGGAATAATAATCCGGGAAGAAGCATTCAAGGCATTGATGTTTATGAAACCAAAGCCCGGTGGACAATCGATAAAAATATAATCAAAATCCAGGTGAGCGATGGCTTTTTTTAGCTTGCTTTCTCTGTCCTTCTGGGAAAACAGTTCCACCTCTGCCGCCGATAAATCTATGGTGGATGGAATCATAAACAATTGATGTACATAGCTTTCCATCATAACTTCCAATGGATCGACTAACCCCAAAAGCACACCGTAACTGCTGTGCAATTTGCGTCCCTTGGGCATTCCGAATCCGGTAGTTGCGTTGCCCTGAGGATCAATATCCAGCAACAATACTTTTTTCCCGACAGCGGCAATTGCCGTAGCTAAATTAACGGCTGTGGTAGTTTTTCCCACTCCACCCTTTTGATTTATTATGGCCACGACGGAAGTTTTGCGCTCACCCATAATGATATCTCCCATCACTGTAAAATAAATACAGCGGAATTATCGGAGAATGAACATATGCCACCGGTAACTTTTATGGATATGATCCGGTCGCTAACAGCTCGAAATATTTTTATTGTACCGGGCACTAAGACAGTCATAATCGAAACATGATGAGGCAAAATACACATTTCACCATCAATGGCCGGCAACAATACCTTGGTTGCTTCCCCATCAAACAGTTTTTCTTTTAAATTTAAAACTTTTACGTCCAATGCGCCAACTTTCACAAGACAAAACTGACTGACTAAACCTCAACACCCATTATGGTTGCTTTTTCATACACTTCCTCAATTGTTCCCACCATAAAAAAAGCCATTTCCGGCAGATGGTCACAATCTCCAGAAACAATCGCACTGAATCCTTTTATGGTATCCGCCAAACTTACAAATTTACCCTTCATGCTGGTAAATATCTCCGCCACATGAAATGGCTGCGACAAAAATCGCTGTATTTTTCTCGCCCGACCAACAATGAGCTTATCTTCTTCCGAAAGTTCATCCATACCGAGAATGGCAATTATATCCTGTAGGGATTTATAGGTCTGTAGAACTTTTTGCACTTCCCGTGCAACGCGATAATGTTCTTCCCCAACCACCAAAGGTGTCAACATCCGCGATGTCGAATCCAACGGATCAACGGCAGGATATATGCCCAGCTCGGAAATTTTTCTGCTCAGCACAGTGGTGGCATCCAGATGGGAGAAAGACGTGGCTGGAGCCGGATCCGTAAGATCGTCGGCAGGCACATATACAGCCTGAACACTGGTAATGGACCCTTTTATTGTGCTGGTAATGCGCTCCTGTAGCTCGCCCATATCCGTTGCCAAAGTCGGTTGATAGCCGACGGCAGAAGGAATGCGCCCAAGTAATGCAGAAACCTCAGACCCCGCCTGTGTAAATCTAAATATATTATCAATGAAAAGCAGTACATCCTGCTGATCATAATCTCTAAAATACTCGGCGATTGTCAATCCAGTTAGGGCAACACGTGCCCTAGCCCCCGGTGGCTCGTTCATCTGACCATAAACGAGAGCTGCTTTGGATCTATCACCATTCAAATCTATAACACCGGACTCTATCATTTCATGGTATAAATCGTTCCCCTCCCTGGTCCGTTCACCAACTCCTGCAAAGACAGAAAAGCCAGCATGAGCCTTAGCAATGTTGTTGATGAGCTCTTCTATCAAAACAGTTTTACCAACTCCCGCTCCTCCAAACAAACCAACTTTACCGCCTTTGGCGTAGGGAGCTAATAAATCCACAACCTTTATGCCCGTAATCAAAATTTCCGTTTCCGTCGCCTGTTCCACAAACGAAGGAGCACTTCGATGAATCGGCAACTTCATGTGCGCTTCTATCGGCCCTCTTTCATCAACGGGATCTCCAATTACGTTTATAATTCTTCCCAGCAACGCTTTGCCAACGGGAACTTCTATCATCCTTCCTGTATCAATCACTTCCTGTCCCCGATGGAGACCGTCCGTAATATCCATGGCGATGGTTCTAACAATATTTTCCCCAAGCTGCTGAGCGACTTCCAGGACTACCTTCTTTACGCCATTCATAACTTCAAGGGCGTTCATGATTTCAGGAACCTTTTCTTCAAAAACAACATCCACAACCACACCCAATATTTGCGATATTGTTCCTCGATTCCGAGGCTCTTCTTTGGTGTTTTTGCTATTTTTCATCGTATCATCTACCTTTCCACTATGGCTTCCGCTCCTGAAATTACTTCCACTAATTCCTGAGTAATCTTATTCTGTCTCAATCTATTATATTTTATTGTAAAATCATACAGCATCTCATCGGCATTTCTGGTGGCGCTATCCATAGAAGTCATGCGCGTACTCTGCTCGCTGGCTATGCTTTCCAGTGCCGACTGATAAATTTGTGCTGCTATATTCTGCGGCAACAATTGCTGCAGTATCTCATTGGCTGTAGGTTCAAAAATCGTAATTGTTTCATCATGATTCGGTTCAATTTCTAGCGGAATCAGCTGTTTCGTTTCAATTACCTGCTTTACGGCAGAATAATATTTTGTGGATACTATTAAGATTTTATCCACATTCCAATCCCGAAAAGAGCGAACAACTTTTTCCGCCAATGCTACCGAATTTTCATAAAGACGATCAGCATTGTAGAAATCAGGAACCAATTCGAACGAAACTCCCATGGAAAATGAGTTTTTTAAACCATCAAACAACCTCTTGCCAATACATACTAAATGCACGCGATGACCGATACTGCGAATACCGTGAACCGTTTTCGTAACAAATTTTTGGATGAGGTAATTAAAATTACCACACAATCCACGATCGGATGAAAACACAATCAACATAACATTCGCCACATGTTCGCGTCCCGAAAGCAACTCCGGCACTGTCTCCAGAAATTCCCGACGAAGCCTTGTCAATATGCGATTGATCACGATGGCATATTCTCGGGATTCAGAGACTTTTCGTTCCACTTTACGCAATTTTACTCCAGCCACCAATTTCATAGCTGCCGTTACTTTTCTGGTGGATTTGATAACACCAATTTTGTTTCTGAGTTCTTTCAGGTTAGCCATTAAAATTACCCAATATTATTCCGCAATTTCCTGTAATCTAAACAGGAGTACTAGCCTTAAAATTTTCCATATAGATTGTCAGAACGGTTTTCAGAGTTTCATCACTCTCCGCCGTAATCGTTTCTTTTTCCCTTATACTGGACAAAAGCGATGGTTGCTCGTTCCTAATGCGATTGAGTACGTATTTTTCAAAAGCAGAAACTTGTGAAACCTCAAGAACATCAAGATAGCCATTAACTCCCAGATATATTCCAATCACTTGTTCCTCAAGAACCACCGGAGAATATTGTGGTTGCTTCAACAATTCCGTTAGGCGATCCCCCCTTGAAATGAGATTTTTACTGGCGGAATCAAGGTCAGATGCAAACTGTGAAAAGCTCGAAATCTCCCGATATTGGGCTAACTCGAGTTTGATTTTTCCGGAAACCTGTTTCATGCTTTTTTTCTGAGCTGCAGATCCAACACGACTAACCGATTGGCCTACATTTATGGCTGGACGAATGCCTTTATAGAACAATTCATTTTCCAAAAATATCTGGCCATCAGTAATGGAAATAACATTCGTTGGAATGTAGGCCGATAAATCTCCATCTTGAGTTTCCACAATCGGAAGAGCCGTAAGAGACCCGCCTCCTAATGAATCATCCAACTTTGCAGCGCGCTCCAGTAATCTTGAATGCAAATAGAACACATCGCCGGGATAAGCTTCTCGCCCCGGAGGTCTTCTCAACAACAAAGACATTTGCCTATAGGCAACTGCATGTTTGGACAAATCATCATAGATTATGATGGCGTGCATTCCATTATCCCGAAAATATTCTCCCATGGCACAGCCAGCATAGGGCGCTATATATTGCATCGTAGCTGCCTCAGATGCGGTCGCCGCCACAACAATTGTATATTTCATCGCCTCCATTTCCGTCAGGGTTTTTACAACCTGCGCCACGGAAAATCTCTTTTGTCCTATCACAACATAAATACAATACAACTTGTCGTTTTCGTCTCCATGTTCGAAAGCATTTCTCTGATTGATGATGGTATCGATGGCGATGGCAGTCTTGCCAGTCTGTCGATCTCCGATAATTAACTCTCGCTGACCACGCCCTATGGGAATTAAAGCATCAATTGCCTTTAATCCCGTTTGCACCGGCTCACTAATGGATTTTCTGGAGATAATCCCCGGAGCCTTCACATCAACCTCCCGTCTTTCGCTACCTCTGAT
>JAIRZO010000003.1 GCA_031267195.1 Holosporaceae bacterium
AGTAACATCGTGATAAAAATCCAAATGCTTGAATATCTTAGCAATGTTTACACAAATTGCTGCAGAACTTCCAAGCCCGGCAGCAATTGGTATGTCATTTTCAATGATGAAGTTACCGGTAATTTCATGAATATTCACGATTTCAAAAGCAGTTTTTATGAGACGCCAAATTATATTACGACAATCTTTGCCGTTGTATTTAACTAAACTGGAGAGCCCCGCATCAGTGCACTCTGCATATCGAATGGAGCAAAGATAACGTCTAACCGGAAATGCTATGGCCTTACCTCCCCGTATGACGGCATGTTCACCACATAAAACGCATTTGGCATATGTAGAAAATTTAATCATCTGAAATTGGACCCCTTCAATATAGCAATTACAAAACCACATAATGTCCACAAATTGTTCAGTAAATGCACTAGCCAGTAATATATTACTTAAATTATCAAGTTGCAACATACAGTTAATGCTGTAGAGAATCTTGGGAAACCCTTTCACTCAGGGGAAAATTGCTACTTCCCTAATGGCCGGTGATCAGGCCAAATCGCTGGAGATTTTCGGAAGAAAGGAAACGGTCGCAGAAATCGAAAAAAGTAGAGAAATGAATTTATTTTGAAGGATGTTGGATTATTAGACCTCTTCCGAAACTCTCGCTCTTTCGGTAATTTTGTCATCGCTCCGGTGCTAGAATCCTCATATGCAACAGGTACATAGCAGTCCTGCGCTCCGGTGATTCCTGAAAATTCCTCGGAATAACTCTGTTTCGAAAGAGTCTAGTCAAAAATCGTCTGGAGTAAATCCAGCTCTCTACAATATGGCTATATACTCCTCGTTTTCTTCCAACAGGAAACTTTACAATCTGGCGAACTAAAGTCGTAGCTAGTTTAGGAAGAGATACTCAAATAAGTCGTTAAACTCCTCCGCCAAATTTTCAATTTCATCCGCTAGTGGCACCAGAATACCGTTCTCTGTCAGCATTTCAAAGGCCAAGAGAAGGTGTGCATCTTTCCGTCGTGTTTCAATCAGTCGACTTTCGCAATCGTTCGGTATAGATAAGCCATCTTTGCGTCTGCTACTGTTCCGGAATCGCAACGCCGCTTTCGGAAAGCTCGTCATTCCAATCATTTCTTTCAGCAAATGCTCTACTGTAAACAATTTCTCCCTCAGGATTCGCTGTACTATATTATCAGTGTTAGCACTGTTGGTCGTTAGCGATACCCGATCAATCAAGCTCAATCCGTCCCAAATTTTTCTCGGCACACTATCCGGTGGTGATGTGCTCAAATGATTGGCCAATTCAGCACCGTTTCCATAGCCGTAGGATGAACTAGTTGGCAGGCCAAAATTGCCGTTGTTGAGGTGCAGCACCCTCTGGATGCACATAGTGCCTTCGGCATATGGGGTTCCGTCAGCCATACGATATTGAAAAGTTTTATAAAACAGTGATCGTACTGCCTGATAAATACACAATTCCACTGGATAAGTATCAACCTTGCGGTCAAGAATGAAATCATAGGAGAGCCGACAGCTTTCTGCTATACCGATCCAACAATGCTGAAATCCGCTTAAAATATGGCCAAACGTTCTTGCTGCATAGTGCTGATCCACATCGTTGTGTTTGATCGAAGAATTTTGCCGTTTTTTTAACAAATCAGAAAGTTCGCAAAAAATTAAGTTGAGAATTTCTGCACAGTCCGAAAAGTAACTAAAATTGTCGCTTACAAGTTTATTATAGGCAGTGATGACGAACGAACTCAGAATATTTATTCTCTGTGCTTCGATATGTCCTTGCATGTCCGGCAGTGTATCTATCAAAGTATTTAATGCCGAATTCGAAATATTCTGCGATAGGACTAATTGCTGGAGTTCAGCTTCAGATGGAAGCGTGCTCTTCGTCGACAGTCGTCGGTAGATACTATTTTCTGGACTAAAAATGAACGACAGCAAATTATACAAAAATCGTTGACGTTTCCGCTGCTGCGTTGCCATCCGTGTATTTTTCTGTGCATCCAGAAAATATTCGGCTGTATGGTCCAGTGCCAAAGATTCAGAATCTTCCTTCAGCTGATCTCCGGACAATACATAGCTAGACAGTTGTTCCCTGGACAACTTCCAGTCGGAAACGGGCTGCCTGTTGGTATAGGATTTCATCAGTTTCACATAATTTTTCGCTTCATTCGGAATTTGTAATATCCGCATATAAAACAAATAGCGGTGATAATTGTGGATGAACTTCCTTAGAAAAATTGTATCTTCTTCAGGTGCATACCGATATATTCCATGCAACTTAGTTAAATCAAAAAGAATACGCCCACCGTCTCCTTGATATTTCATGGAGATTGGTACTATGTGGCTGTCGGAATTTGATTGCACCAAATAACCATAATGTCTGGAAGATAATCCGGAATTTTTTATCACAGCATTTTGTTCATCAAAAGTTATATAGGGCATAAAAAAATCAAACATCGCGCTCATGGCACCGGACGGTTTTGTGCTAACACAACATAACAGTAAATTAGCAAAATTGTAGATGGTTTCATCGTGCCAATTGGTGTCCGCTTTGGCGTATAGCCGGACGGCGCGGGCGACAGCATATTCCTCCAATTGTCGCTTAAATTTGTTATATTTTGCTACTGCATTTTCAACATTACTTAGGAGCAGCAGTAGAGCGATGGTATCATCACTTTCGTCTCCATTTATAGCCCCCTCTATGAAGTTGTTTTCGTTCACTATAATTATCGGGAGATACAGATCGGGAATGACAATGCATAGTTCATCTAAAACTTCAGGCATGGAACTAAAATTCATATGAAGCTTCAGTAATGCTGAAATACTTGCTGATACACAAGATGCATCGAACTCCGGAACAAACAGCATGATATTTTCTGGAATTTCAAAGAATTCAGCAATAACGCCTATGTTTATCTGATCATAAAAAGTATTTTTGATGATCAATTCACGGATGGCTTTAGGAATTTTGGGTAAGTTTTCCTGATACAGTGACGGTATACGGTATTTCAGCCGAAAACGCAGTTCATCAAGAAAAAACGTTTTTAGTAGCGGATTGTTTTGTCTCTGCAGGAATTTCGCGTGGTTATACTGATTTCTCCAGCTAGATCCAGCCGTATCAGTTATCGCTTCCATATATTCATATTCCCTTTCAGGAACTGTCGGTAATTGGGATGAAGGAGGCGATGATGACGAGGTGGAATGAATGGTGTGTCCGGCGGAGTCAGCCACAGCGGAAGTGGTTGTTGACGGACGTTTACTCCGTATTTTTCCAGACGGTATAACTTTTTGTTCCATTGATTTTTTTGTTGGCGCGATTGGAGAATCGGCGCGTGGTTTACGTTCTTGCTGTATTACACGATCTCGCTTTGTAATAAGAGACGCAGCTGGCGGTCTAAGGAGACTTGAACTCATGAAATGTTCATCGGAAGTTAAATTCCGGAATGGCATAGGAAACAAGCAATTTCCAGAATAAGCTATTAGCATCAACGATAATGTTACTAAAGAAACTATACTTTTCATGTCCACTTCTCCCTTGTCAAATCTCTAGTCAGGACAAAATTTTTATGATCTCTTAAATAAGATGCTGCAAAAAGATTAATTTTTAGTTGATTTTGCTTTTTTAACAAAAATTGTTTACAAATTTTGTGATTTTCGGTTATTGAGCTAATTTTAGGCTAACTCCTACTCGCTGCGATTCAAGGCTTCTTTTGATCAATTCCACAGTGCAGGGCCACCTCATGAAAATTTTTGAGAGAGGATTTGAATTAGAGTAGAATGACTCCAGCCGGCCATTTTTCTCAATCGTCTAATAGATTATCGAGGCATGGTTTGCTTGTATTTTTGCAACAAATTCAATGCGATATGTCTAGATGTAAGGTCCCATATTGTGGAGGAAGAGTTAGTGAGTTAAAATATGGATTACCACCATCAGAAAAGGAGGCCATATGGAACAAGTACTACACGGATGCGCCAGAACGACGGAGGCAGTGCGTAGAGAAATACAAAATAGTAAAGAGAACATAAAAACACTGTCAGATAGGTATTCGACTAATCACAAAACTTTCATCAAATGGAGAAAGAGAACCTATACTCATTCAAAATAAGAAGCTGGATTTCGAAGGCGAAAATTCACCGCAATTACAGCCTTCCAAGTCCAGAGTCTCATCTTGCATGAGTATATCTTTGCCTACTTTCAACGTATCTAATTACCCTCAGACGCAAATCTTCACTATAGGCATTCATCGCTCTTTCCCTTTCTCGTTATACTACTTGTCGTATAACTCACTAAATGGCCTAGCGCATCCAACCACCACCCAAAGCTTTACAAAGGTCAACGGTCGCATTTAGTTGGTTTTGCAGAGCTCCCACCAGATCCATTTCTGCAGCTAGCAATCCTCTTTCTACATCCAGGAGATCCAATAGACCAATTAAGCCAACTTCCTTTTGTTTCCGCGCCAGCAAATATCCTTTTCGAAGAGCATTCACCTGAGCTGTTCTAGATACAACCGCATCTCTGGTTTTTCTATTGGCCGTGAGACCGTCAAGTGTTTCTTTAAAGGCAATTTGTGCAGTCTTCTCGTAAGCGGCACGAATTCTTTTATATTTCGCCCTGGCAGCCTCAGACGCGAACATGATTTTTCCGCCATAAAATATGGGCAGTGAAATATTCGCTCCAATATTCCAGGTATCTGATCCGTGCGAAAACAATTCCTTCAGCGATAAACTTTCAAAACCAAACATTCCTGTCAGAGATATGGATGGCAAATGCGCCAATTCGGCAACGCCTATGCGGGCGTTAGCCTCCATAAGTAAACCCTCCGCCTGCAACACATCTGGACGTCTGGATAGTAGATTTGATGGTAATCCGCTCGGGACATTGGACGGTATCCGCAGGCTCTCGAGGGAACTGGCACGGGTGGTTTTTCTGGAAACTATTTCCCTAGGACTGCAGCCAATGAGGACACTGAGAGCAGTTTCTGCTTTTTCAAGAGCGCACTCAAGATCCATCACCATAGCTCCGATGGATCTCATATCGGCCTCCACCCTCAGGCAGTCGAACTCAGTGCAATAGCCATTCTTCAGTCGACTTTTATACATTTCGTAGCTTTCCTGGCGTGTTTTGAAGGTTCTGCGGGCAATGGCCAGCTTAGCATCCAGAGCACGAACGGCAAAGTAGGCCTTTGCGACCTCTGCTGTTATGGTCAATGTAACGGTGCTTTTTGCTGCCTTGGATGCCAATAGAATAGCTCTGGCTGCTTCATGAGCTCTTCTGTACTTGCCAAAAAGATCTATCTCATACGTCGCCAACGACCTCGCAGTATAGCTTTCGTAGCCACTAAACGAGCTACCCTGAGCTCCCTGTGCCTGCTGTCCCAACCGTCCCATCATGGACTTATGCGATAGTCTCGTTTCAGATCCATCAGCTTTTATGCCAATGGATGGCAACAAATCACCAGCTGCTATCCCTGCCGCTGCCATAACTTCCTCCAGATTAGCGATCGCCTGCCGGATATCTGCATTTTTTTTAAGTGCAATACTCTCAAGTTTATCGAGTGTTGGATCCTGAAAAGTCATCCACCATTTTGCGCAGGCAAACTCATTTATTTTATTATTACAATTTTTCCCCGTGGTCGGCAGGTCTAGTTTTGGACGTCTATAATCCGGTCCCATAGCGCAACCATTGATGATGAAGGCAAAAAAAGCAAGATGGCAGCACCTATAGAGCATAGATGTATTAAATCTCGTCAATTTCAATGCATACCTCCTACTTTCACCGATAACTTCGAAAATCTTTCACTAATATTTGTCACCAACACATACAACAGAGGAACAAATAATGTTCCGATTAACGTAGATCCCAGCATCCCGCCGATGATACCGGTCCCCAGCGAATTGCGGCAAGCACAGCCCACTCCCGAGCCGAATGCCAGTGGCATACAACCAAGAATGAAGGCAAAAGAAGTCATGATGATCGCACGAAACCGCAATTTTGCAGCATTTACGGCTGCATCCACGACGCTTTCTCCAGCATTTCGCCGCATTAGGGCAAATTCCACCATAAGAATAGCGTTTTTTGCAGACAATCCTATGAGGGTTATCAGAGCCACTTGAAAATAAATATCATTATAGAACTTTCTCATAAAAACAGCCAAAACTGCTCCGAACAGTGCAAATGGCATCGATAAAATCACAGAAAACGGTAAACTCCAGCGTTCATATTGGGCCGCAAGAATTAGAAACACCACCAGCAAAGCCAACAGTAGCACTCCAAACGATGTTCCTCCGTTTTCCTTTTCCTGATAGGATGATCCACCCCAGGATAAACTGTAATCATCGCCGAGAACCTTGCGGGCAACATCCTCCACGGCAACCATCGCTTCTCCGGATGAATAGCCAGGAGCAGGAGTGCCAACAACCTTTGCCGATGTGAAAAGATTGAATCGCTCAACCACATTCGGTCCAACCCTTGGCACCAACTTCACCAGTGATGATAGTGGTACCATTAATCCTTTCGATGATTTCACATAGAC
>JAIRZO010000005.1 GCA_031267195.1 Holosporaceae bacterium
ATCCGATTCGGGCCGATGCGCGGCGTAATTTTGCACAGTTGATTTTGTATCTCAAATTCTCTGTGACATAAAAAAATGTTGCATTTACCATTGTTTCCATCCCTGCTATAACATAGCCGTAAATTGTCCCGGTACAATCGCTTTTATTAATCCTCCATAAGCGCAAATGAGCATGGCATCGTTGTTTATGATAGGTCCCTTGGGAGATATAACTGTGGGCTTAACCGGAATCCACACTCCTGCCGGTATTGGAATACATGGGCCCGGAGTCAAAACTCCTAGTGCTGCCGCTGTTAATGCCGCAGTCGTGGGATTGAGTATACTACGGCAAATGCCAAACGGTGTTATGTTTGCAAATGGGATACAATCAGACATGGTCCCTATGGGACCTGTACTGCCCATTATGGTTGATGGCAAGAAACTCAATGGAGTCGGAGCAGCTCCGAAAGCAGCACAAGAAGCCATCGCTCCCGTACACAAACAAAGTCCCATTTTTTAGCGCACCCCTCCTACAAAAACAACCATCCTGATACCAAATATTAGAAAAGATCCTCCTGTTGCGGTTCCCTTCTCACCATCATTGAGCCATCTGCAAATGTCAAACCCAATACGCTATATTCCTGCGCCTCTCGCACGGAAATAATCGGGCGATGTTTCGGTGACGAAACGTAAGCAAACCCCTTTTTTAATATGTTCATATGAGAATTAGATTCGAGGCTTTTGGATAACAGCAGCAATTTGTTTTTTACGCCAATAATTTTTGTCTCCCAGGCGAAGCGTAGTTTTTCTTCGAAGTTAACCATATCATGTTTAATGGTTAATTTTGGAACAGCAAGCCGCATTACCTGCAGTCGTTTTTCTGCAATATATCTCTGCAGAGCTGTTGCAGTTTTTTCAAATGTATAATCGGTTTTTTGAATTCTTTCGCTAATAACTGAACGAATATTCAGGACGCGATTTGACTGTAGGAACACTTTTTTTCGGTCGATTGCACTGGCCATGATGAAGTTTAGTTTTGAAAATAATTTACTGACATCCGCCTGTAATTTTATTTTTTCCGGCACCGCGAACTCTGCCGCTGCAGTGGGAGTTGGAGCTCGCAAATCGGCGGCATAGTCGATTAGTGTGGTGTCTGTTTCATGACCGATGGCGGATATTATGGGAATTGCGCTGGCAGCAACGGCTCGAACCACTGATTCTTCATTAAATGGCATGAGATCCTCAAAGCTTCCTCCTCCCCGTGCCACGATGAGAAGATCCGGTCTCTGCTCTGCCGGCAATTTGTTCATGCCATTAATGGCTTCTGTTACCTGGCGTCCAGCATCTAATCCCTGCACCAGTACCGGCCACAGCAGGATGTTTCGAGGGAATCGCTGGCTAATTCTATGCAACATATCCTGTATGACCGCACCCGTTGGCGATGTAATAATGCCAATTAGCTTCGGCAGAAATGGGATCTGTTTTTTCCGATCCTTATCGAACAGCCCATCCTGCGCCAATTTCTTTTTTCTTTCTTCAAGAATTTTTAGTAACTCGCCAATGCCAGACAATTCAAATTGTTCAACCACAAATTGATATTTCGAACGCATAGGATAGGTTGTCACCTGCCCCTGGCACCGGATTTCCATACCATCTTCCAGTCTGATTTTTTGTTTTTGGGCAACAGATTTCCAGCAAATGGCGTCAATAACTGCATCGGAATCCTTGAGTGAGAAATATATATGACCAGAGGAGTGCAGTTTCAGTGCACTAACCTCCGCCTTCAGGGCAATGGCGCTGAAATTCTGCTCCAGCGATCTTTTTATCAGGGCAGATAGTCTCGAAACCGTAAATTCTTCCAAAAATATGACTCCAAATGTGATGAATTAACGCTGCACAACATCTAAATGCCGGAAATAATCGTCTCATTTTGATCGAAGAGATAGCATTTGTTGCGCTCGAATCTCATGAAAATATCATCTCCAGATTTTTCCGAAATCGTCTTCTTAGCTTTTAGAGAAATCATCAATCCATTTTTTAATGACACATGGATGTATCCTTCACCACCCAGATTTTCAGACACCACCACTGTTCCCTGCAACTGATTATCGACATGCATGTCAGAAGCAATTGCAGATTCCATAATGTCCACGTCTTCTGGACGAATACCAAGGTGATAGCAACAATTTTTGTCAAAGATCACTCCCTCGACGGAGGGACCACAAATAAGCTCATCGTTTGGCATTTTAAAAACCGGTATATTTTTCCTACATTCCACAAATGACACGGGAAATATATTCATTCGGCAGGAGCCAATAAATCTGGCAACAAAAGTGTTGGCGGGAGTATTATAGAGCTGCATGGCAGTTCCCACTTGCTCTATCAAACCATCTCTCATGACCACGATCTTGTCGGCCAGTGTCATTGCTTCTGATTGATCGTGAGTAACATATACCATGGTGGTTTTTAGCTGCGCCTTCAGCTTCGCCAATTCGTATCTCATCTGACACCGAAGTGCACTATCAAGATTTGACAGAGGCTCATCGAACAGGAATGCATAGGGCTTGCGAACTATGGCCCGCCCTATGGCGACTCGCTGCCTTTGTCCTCCGGAAAGTTCCTTCGGTCTTCTGTGCAACAAATGATCAATTTTAAGAATTTTGGCGGTGCTAATAACACGTTCTTCAATTTCGCTTTTCTTGAGTTTACGCACCTGTAGAGCGAATGCCATATTTTCAAAAACTGTCATATGCGGATAAAGAGCATAGGACTGGAACACCATGGCGATGCCGCGACTAGCCGGTGGGACATCGTTCACAAATCTATTGCCGATATAAATTTCGCCACTATCAATGTCTTCCAATCCACAGATTAATCGTAAAACAGTTGATTTTCCACAACCGGATGGTCCCACCAAAACGGTACACTCACCATCCTCCATACTCAAATCTATTCCCTTGATAATTTCACTGTCTTTATAGGATTTTCTGACATTTTTTAGTGTAATAGATGCCATACGGACTACCACTTAATTATTTAATTACATCTTATCACCGGAAGAATCCGATAACTTCACGGCTGAAACCACTTTTTCTCCCTTATCTACCCGGAACAAAATTACTCCCTGCGAGGTTCTTCCGGTTATGCGTACGTCGGTGATGGGACAACGAATGAGCTTGCCGCTCTTTGTCACCAGCATCACTTCATCGTTTTCTTCTATGGGGAATACCGCCACCACTTTGCCGGTTTTTTCTGTTATTTCAATGTTTTTTACGCCTTGCACTCCGCGGCCACTGGTGCGAAATTCGAAGGATGAAGAACGCTTAGCATAGCCATTTTCCGTAATGGTTATTAATTTCTGCTCTACATTTTTCATTTCTTCATACTTTGCAGGTGGATCCATAACCTGATCACTGATTATTTCTTCGCTGCTGCGGCGTAGCCAATTGGCGTACCTTATGTACTCTTCCCGTTCCTCTGCAGTTGATGTGCCATTGTTGAGGACTGACATGGCTATGACATCATCGCCGCTGATGAGTTTTATCGCTCTGACTCCGGAGGAATTTCTGCTGAAAAACACCCGCAGGTCATCCACCGGAAAACGCACGCACTTGCCGAGCCGGGAGGAGATCATGATATCCATTCCGTTTTTACATAGGGAGACGGAAATCAGTTTCTCATCGTTTTCCAATTTCATGGCAATTTTTCCGCTAGCTTTTATGTTGATAAAATCGCTTAATTTATTTCTTCTGATGGTTCCCTTGGAAGTTGCGAATACGATATCATACTCATCCCAAAGAGATTCATTGTCCGGCAGAGCCACAATCGTAGATAAAGTTTCATTGCTTTTTATGGGCAAAATATTAACCAGCGCTTTTCCTCTGGATTGAGGTGTTGAAAGCGGGATTTTATAAACCTTCATCTGATAAACAATGCCGCTGTTGGAGAAAAACAGCACCGGAGTATGGGTGGAAGCGACGAAAAGATCATGTACAAAATCCTCATCCTTCGTGGTCATACCAGTCTTCCCCTTACCGCCACGCTTCTGTACTTTGTAGCTGGTGAGTGGTACTCTCTTTATATAACCGCTGTTGCTGACGGTGACAACCATATCCTCTCGATTGATGAAATCCTCGTCGTCCATATCA
>JAIRZO010000076.1 GCA_031267195.1 Holosporaceae bacterium
AAAATGTGGAAATATAAAAAACGAATTTTGAAATAGGGAATTGGAATGTTTTGTGGTTACTTTGCCGCCGTTGTTAGTCCTTTCAAAGGGTCAAGACTGGATCTCGTAGCCTTTGAAAAGTATCTGGCTTACCTAATTACAGGAGGAATTTCCGGCATCGTTGTTTGCGGATCCACCGGCGAGTTTGTTTTGCTATCTCCGGAGGAAAAGTTGGAGCTGATATTGACTGCATCAGCCATCGCTCGGGGGAAAGTAAAAGTAATAGCTGGAATATTAGATCCATCAACGGAAAATTGCGTAAGTCTGATGCGTAAATCCGAAAATTTTGTAGATGGATTCCTCTGCATATGTCCATTCTTTCTAAAACCATCTCAATCGCAAATATACGCTCATTTTGAGATGCTAAACACCGCAACACAACATCCCATAATCATCTATAATAATCCAGCACGCGCAGGAGTAGGATTGGATTTCGAAACTTTCATAAAGCTATGTCAGCTAAAAAACATTGTGGCCATCAAGGAATGTGCGACGGATTTGTCCGTATTCGTTCGGTGGCGTGCTGCCGCAGAAAGCTTCGGGAAGAAAATCGATTTTCTTGCCGGCAATGATGAGGCAGCTGCTGCTGCCATTGCAATGGGAGCAGCAGGTGCCATTTCCGTGAGCGCGAATGTGGCTCCGGTTCTGAGCCAAAGAATGTATGCCGCCTTGAATCAAGGGAATATGGAGACATTCAAAGCTTTGCGGGATGATCTTGCTCCACTGCATCAACTAATGTTTGAGGAACCAAGCCCTGCTCCTGTGAAGTACGCTCTCAGTCGGTTGGGAATACTAGAAAATGAACTGCGCATGCCACTGTTTCCAATTGGTTCTATTTTGCAGGAAAAAATAGATTTATGGCTGCAAAAAATTGGGCTATTATAGCTGCATCAATGAGCGGAATGGAATTGCACAATGGCAGAATATAGAGAAATCGGACACAACCGCCGGGCGAACTATGACTACGATATTCAGGAAAAAGTAGAAGCTGGCATCGTGCTGCTAGGCAGTGAGGTAAAATCTCTGCGCTGCCATAAAGTTAATCTTACTGATGCCTATGCTGGCATGTCACGCAACAGCGAATTGTTCCTGTACCAAATGCATATTCCGGAGTACGCTCTGGCCAATCGCATGAACCATGATCCCAAGAGATCGCGGAAGTTACTGTTGCACAAAAAACAATTGATAAAATTAATCGGACAATTGAAAAGGGGAGGGTGCACACTAATTCCCATCAGCATGTATTTCAATGAAAAAGGCTTTGTGAAGGTATCGTTGGGCCTTGGCAAGGGCAAGAAAAATGTAGACAAACGAGAAACCATCAAGCAGAGAGAGTGGAATAGAGAGAAATCGAGATTGCTGAAAAATCAACAAAAATAAGAGGAGCACATAAAAAATGGAAGAAAATTTCATACTATTGGATGCTTTTTGGGAGAAAAGTTTTGTGGTAGATTTGCCCCTCTGTCGGGTGCTGATGGAAGACAAAGAATTTCCTTGGATTTTTTTAATTCCCCGACGGGCTAATATCCGGCAAATGAATCAGCTTTCGCGGGAAGATCGATGCGTTCTGATGGAAGAAATAACTACGGCATCTAACCTAATGGAGCAGCTGTTCCCCACCGATATACTCAATGTCGCCGCCATAGGAAACAAAACTCCCCAGCTACATGTTCACATAATTTCTCGAAATAAACAGGATTCGCTGTGGCCGGAAGTGGTTTGGGGAAAACAAATGAAAAAATTATCGGAAGAAGAAAAAGAACATAATCTGTCCCGGATAAAAGCTGCGTTTGCGATCATTTTTGCGAGCTGATGTATCTGAAAACGCGGTTAGATAAGAAAAAGAATATCTCAGAAGTTGGAGGATAAAAGTAGGTGCAGGCAAACGTAAAAACAGTTTCATTCCTTGGGGTTTCTACCATAGAGATAGATGTTCAGCTTCAAATGTTAAATGGTCTTCCGAGTTTTACCATAGTTGGATTGCCGGATAAAACTGTGGCAGAATCTCGGGAACGCATTCGCGCCTGTCTTTACTCTCTTGGAGTTGCTTTACCCTCAAAAAGGATTACGGTAAATCTGGCTCCAGCGGACGTGCAAAAAGAAGGCAGCCACTATGATCTTCCCATAGCACTTGCGTTGTTAACTGCTATGAACATCATTAATGACGAAGATATGCAGAATATTGTTGCGGTTGGAGAACTGTCGTTGAACGGCAATCTGGCAAAAGTACCGGGCGTGCTACCAGCGGCTATTATGGCTAAATCCTCTCATAAGATATTGATTTGTCCAGAGGCTTGTGCTCAGGAAGCTTCCTGGATTGGGCATGATTCTATACTGGCACCAAAAAATTTGCTTGCCATCATTAATCACTTTAATGGAGAGCAAATTCTTCCTATGGTAGAGGTAAAGCACGTTGATACATCGGTGAATGGCACAAAACACGGTTGTTTTAGTGATGTAAAGGGACAGATGGTGGCCAAGCGGGCAATGGAAATAGCTGCAGCTGGTGCCCACAATATGCTTATGCTCGGCCCTCCAGGTGTGGGGAAATCTCTACTAGCATCTCGAATTTCAAGCATATTACCGCCATTTACTTCGGAAGAAGCGCTGGAAGTTACCATGATCCATAGCTTGGCTGGGCAAATGACGGATGTCGGACTCATTACGGAAAGGCCATACCAGGCACCGCATCATTCGGCTTCTTTGGTGGCACTGGTGGGCGGTGGCATGCACGCCAAGCCGGGAGAAATCTCTCTAGCTCACCGGGGAGTCCTCTTTTTGGACGAGCTGCCAGAATTTTCACGATCCGCTCTAGAAGCTCTAAGGCAACCGTTGGAAACGGGCAATGTCACCATTGCCAGGGCCAACAGTCACATAACATATCCTGCAAGGATACAGTTGATAGCGGCCATGAATCCATGCCGCTGTGGATATTTGGGCGTGACAGGAAAAGAATGTAATCTCGCGCCCAAGTGCGGGAAGGATTATCTGAGAAAAATCTCTGGTCCTTTGCTTGATAGGATTGATTTATTCGTTGACGTTCCTGACGTTACGATCACAGATTTTACTCAGGATAAGGAAGATATAGAAACATCTGATACAATACGCAGGCGGGTCATTGGGGCACGGGAAATTCAACTGGAAAGATATAAAGATGAAGGTTTTTGTACCAATGCCGAAGCAACTGGCCATGAACTAGAGGGTCATCTGACGGAAAAAGCAAAGCAAATATTATACAAATGCGTTGATAAGGCAAAAATATCGGCTCGTGGCTATTACAAAGTCGTTAAAGTATCCATGACCCTATCAGATATGATTGGCGTAGATGCCATCGGCGAGGAGCAAATATCGGAAGCCATTGGGTATAGGAGAATGCCGTAGGCGTAAACTACGTATGCTAAACTCGCCCAGTATTTACGACAGTTAACTAGACCTCTTCCGAAACTCTTGCTTTCCTGGTAATTTTATCGTCGCTCCGCTGCTCGGATCCTCATATGCAACAGGTACACTAGTGAAACGATATCATTGTTGCCTTCATGACCAAATAGGAGAACACTTAGAGGCTTTCATCGACGCTTATAATTTAATTTCGCTAAACTCCTTCCAGGCTTGTCGGTCTGAAAGGAGGGGGTATGAATGAATGGTTTGGTGGAGCTACTTGTGAGAATATTTCGGAGAGTAGATAGGTGCAGGATGAATTTTTCTTTGAAGCCATTGGGATTTATTTCAATGATCAGACTTCGTTAAGGAGGCTATTTGCTCCTGCCACTGAACGGCCGTTGTGAGGCTATGACCTCGAATAGGAGTATGAGCTGTCCGAAAACATTCTACTTGTAGTGGTTGTGTTTTACAAACTGGAGGTAA